>NZ_JBHMIM010000048.1:0-59064 GCF_048060115.1 Micromonospora sp. LOL_023 | reverse complement strand
TCGACATGACCACACAACCCTACTGACCCACCAAAGGAGACGGGTACACGGCCGAATAAGCCATCAGGGTCCGTTGGGGGATCAAAATCCCTCAAGGGGATCAGACCAAATCGGGGTCCGGGTAGTGGGTGGGGTGTCAGCGGGTCAGGCCGAGGCCGTCGCCAGTCGGGCGACGCCGGCCGCTTGCGGTCCGCTGCGGGCGATCTCAGCCACGACGGTACGCGCGGAGGGCCGGCAGTGGATCTCGGCCGGTGCGACGCGGTCGGCTTCGACGAGCCACCGGCCCGCCGCCGCCAGGTCACCGGTGTCGAGGTGTGCCCGTGCGGCGTCGATCAGGTACGCGGCCCGGTGTTCGGCGGGTAGCCGTAGCCAGCCGTCGCGCCGGACGATCGCCGCATGCCGGTCGACGGCGTCGGCGGGGTCGTCGAGCGCCACGGCGGCCGTCACCTGGGCGCAGTCGACCGCGGCCGGGCCGAAGCTCGCCTGCCGGTAGTCCTGCCCGTCGCCGACCTGCCGGGCGACCTCGACCGCCTGCCGGAGCAGTTCACCGGCACCAGCACTGTCGCCGCCGCCATCGCCAGCCGCCCTTGGCCCAGCCCACGTAGCGCCTGCCCAAGTGGCACCACCGCCGACGCCGCCAGCAGCCGATCGTTGCCGGCGGTGGCGAGTGCCCGGTCGGCCGCCAACCACGCCAGGTCTGCTTCGCCGACCTTCACCAGCACCAGCGCCGTGACCCGGTACGCCTGCACCAGCAGCACCACCCCGTGCTCACCCCGCACCGCGTGCAGCTGTCGTGCGGCGTCCAGCAGACCCGGCACCATCCGCAACAGCCGTGGATGATCTCCGTGTCGGTACGTCGACCAGGCGTGCTCCACCCGCCGCCCCACCTCCTCCGCCGCTATCGGTGCGCCGGTGGCGGTGGCGAACACGTCGTAGCAGGCCAACGCCGCCCGGACCGCCTGCACACCGCCCGCCGCCTTGTCGGTCTCCGACGGACGGTCAGTGCCGAGCAGTTCGGCCGGGTCGACCCGCAACACCTCGGCGACCTGCTGAATCAGCGAGAACCGGTCCAACCGGCGGGCACCCCGCTCCACCTTCTCCACCCAGCTCTTCGACCGGCCGATCCGATCGGCGAACACCTGCCGCGTCATCCGCCGCCGCACCCGCCACAGGGCAACCCGCCGCCCAGTCGACGCGCTCGCTGCCACACTCATCGCCGCCCACCCGCGTCGATCCAGGTCCAGGACACGAACCGTTCGTACAACTCGTGCGGATCCGTGATGCCGGCCTCCTCGACCGCCAACGGCAGCAACTCCGCGACGTCGACCGACAACGCAATCGGCTCACCCACGTACGCCTCCGCCAACTGCGTCCGCCCCGGCGGGCACGGCCACGGCGTCCCGTCCAGACACACCGCACACACCACGTCAACCCCGAGCCGCCGCCGCAGACGGGCCCGACGCGGGAAGGCGATCACGGGTACACGTCGGGCCCAGCTGAGCGGACGGTGGGCCGGGCACTGTTCCGCCGGTGTGATGGTGCGGGACCCGGCACCGCCGTCCTACGTAGAAGGATGCCGAGTTGATCACTCAGAGTGAATGCCTGGGTCGTGCCGGTTGTTCGACACACCCCGAAACCGGTACGCCTGGTGCCGGTTACCCAGGTCAGGCAGCTTGACCATCCATCAACGCCGCGAGCGCCGCCAGTTCGTGCCCCATTGCCCGGCGTCGACTGGTGGTGATCATGCGTACGGTGTCTCGGGCGTACCGCTGGTGCCGCAGCCACACTGGAGCGTCGGCGGCAAGCTCGCTGAGCACCGCCGTCGCCGCCGACCAGTCGCGCAGCTCGGTGTGGGCTCGGGCGACGTCGAGTCGGTGCCGCCGCCACGTCGTCTTCTCGACACCGCTACGACTGACGTTGGCCGCCAGGTCGAGCACTCGGCGCGGCTCGCCACCGACCGCCGCCGCCTCGGCCCGCATCATGTCGACCATGCTCGACCGCATCCCGCCAACGATGGTCAGTTGATCAATGCTCACCGGCCGGCTGCCCAGCCGGGCCGCCGCAGCCGCCGCCGCGTCGAGCTGGGCGACAGCATCGTCCGGCCGATTGTCGCGGGCGGTAGCAGCAGCTGCGGCTACCATCAGCCAGCCCCATGCCGCCAGCTCGTCAGGAGTAGCGCGGGAAAACCGGGGCTCGATCCGGTCAGCGGTGGTGATCGCCAGCCGCTCCGCATCGACAAGCCGGCCCTGGCGCAGCAGCAGCCATGACATGCGCTTGACCGTCGTCGCGCTGAGCAGCTCGTCCCCGGCGGACGCGGCAGCGTCCTGCGCGGCAGTCACCGCCTGGTAGGCGAGGTCGACCGCACGCACCTGGATCAGCACACTGCAAGTCAGGTCATAGGTGCGGGCCAACGACCGGTACGCGTCCGGCCCGGCTGCGTCGTCTGCGTTCTCGGCGGCGTGCCGGGCTCCGGCGATCAGCGGTGGCAGCACGGCCAACGCGGCGGCGTAGTCGCCCCGGTGGTAGGCGCGGTCCGCCTCGGCCAACCGACCCGGCACACCCGCCGCCGGCAACGCAGGCACCTCGTCAGCGATGTACCCGGCCGGACCACGCGCGGGGATCAACACCCGACGCAGATCGAGCAACGCCAACGGACGATGACCCGGCTCCCGGCGCGCCGCCCCAGTGCTCGCATCCCCGAGCAGCGTGGTCGTCGGCACCCCCAACGCACGCGCGATCGCATGCAACGCCGCGATCCGAGGCGTCGTACGCTGATTCGTCTCCAGCTTCCGGATCGTCTCGATGCTGACCCCGGCCGCCGCCGCGAGCTGCTCCTGAGTGATCGACTTCCGGCGCCTGAACTGCGCGATGTTGTCGCCGATGGTGGCCATCGGGTAGCCCTTCCCCGTCAACGGCCTGGACGCGGCACACCAGTCCACAAACCCGGCGCACCACCACACCAGACGGTACTCCGCGTACCCGCCACCATCCAGGACCGCCAATAGTCGTGAAGCCTGATCAACTTCATCCATATTGCAGCCAAGGTCAGCTCGCGGAATGTCAGACCACCTTGAACGAGATCGGTGGCGTGTATGACGGGTTGGGGGATTGGCAGCAGGCGCTGACCTGCCACGAGCAGGCCCTGCCCATCCGGCGGGAGGTCGGTGACCGTGCCGTCGAAGCGACCGCCCGGTACAACATCGCGATGATCCACCGGGCGGAAGGGAATCTCGACGAAGCAATCGGCGAGCTCGAACTCGTCGTCGATCTTGACCGCCAGGTCGACCACCCGGATGTCGCATCCGACATCGCCACGCTCGAACAATTCCGCCAGGAACGAGCAGGGGCAGAGGAAGCGACCTGATCAGTGGGAACTGCCGAGGGTTGGCCGATCCAGGCTGACCGAACTACGCGTGATCGGATGCGCGTCAGCTGACCGGCGCTTGGCGTTTCGAGTCGATGAGGCGCAGTGGATCATCGGCAGGGTGCTTTGGCAGAAGGCGGGTCAGAGGTAGAGGCCGGTGGAGTCGTTCTCGACCCGGCGGGCGGCCAGCGCATGGACGTCGCGCTCGCGCAGCAGTACGTAGTCGCGGCCCTGCAGCTCGACCTCGGAGCGTTCCTCCGGGTCGAACAGCACCCGGTCACCGGTGACGATGGAACGCACGTTCGGCCCGACCCCGACGGCCGTCGCCCAGGACAGCCGTTTACCGACGGAGGCGGTGGCCGGGATGACGATGCCGGCCATGGATCGGCGCTCGCCCTCGTTGCCCTCCAACTTGACCAGCACCCGGTCATGTAGCAGGCGAATCGGCAGTCCGTTGTCGTGCGGTGCGTCGGCGGTGGTCACGCCCGAACCGTACCGCGTGGTGGCGGCCGGCCGGCCCCCGGTGGTTGCCGTCATCCCGCCTGATGGTTGGCCGCTGGTGGCGTTGGGCACATGGGGGACAGTTCAGGGTCTGCGCAGGTCCTGCGGGTCGCTGCGGACCGTTACCGTATACGGACCAACACTCCACGGAGGTGCGCTTGAGCCGGGTTCAGCAGATGAGGCGGCGGCTGCGTCAGGCGTACCAGGCCGGTCGCGATTCGGTGCGCGCCGCGCGCGACCGGGAGCGGTCCCGCCGGGGTGCGCGCGCCGGCAACGGTGACGATCTCGACTCGTTGAGCGACGAGTTGGTGGAGGACGTCCCGCCACCGGGCGATGGCCACCTGTCGACCACGAGCCGCGATGACGCGGACGTGCCGCACGCACTGCGGATCGCCGCCGCCTGGTCGTGGCGCCTGATCGTCATCGGCCTCCTCGGTTGGGCGCTGCTGCGGGTCATCGGCAGCGTTCGGATCGTCGTGATCCCGCTGCTGGTGGCATTGCTGCTCGCTGCGCTGCTGGCACCGGCGGTGGGCTGGCTGCTGCGTGTCCGGATGCCCCGGACCCTGTCCACCGCCGTGGTGTTGATCGCCGGCCTGGCCGGGGTCATCGGCACGCTCACGATGGTCGTCAACGAGTTCATCACCGGCCTGCCGGACCTGAGCGTCAAGGCACAGGATGGCATCGGGCAGATTCAGGAATGGCTGCGCACCGGCCCGCTGAAGGTGTCCGACGGACAACTCGACGAGTACATCGACGCCGGCCAGAACTGGATCAACGAGAACACTCAGACGTTGACCAGCGGGGCGGTCTCCACCGCCGGTACGGTCGTGGAACTGTTCACCGGTGCGTTGCTGGTGCTGTTCGCCACCTTCTTCTTTCTCCGGGACGGTCAACGGATCTGGCGGTTCATCGTCGGGTTGTTCCCGACCGCTGCCCGCTGGCGCGTCGACGACGCCGGGCGCGCCTCCTGGATGACGCTGGTCGCCTACGTCCGGGCCACCGTGCTGGTGGCCTTCATCGACGCGGTGGGCATCGGCATCTTCCTGGTGCTGTTCGACATTCCGTTCGCGTTCGCGCTCGCCGCGCTGGTGTTCCTCAGCGCGTTCATCCCGATCATCGGTGCGACGCTGTCCGGCATCGTGGCGATCCTGGTGGCGCTGGTCGACAGCGGCTGGGTCACCGCGTTGATCATCCTGGGGGTGGTCATCGGGGTGCAGCAACTGGAGGGAAACGTACTCCAACCGTTGATCATGGGCAGGGCGGTGGCGATCCACCCGTTGGCGGTGGTGCTGGCGGTGACCGCCGGTGTGGTGCTGGCCGGCATCGTCGGCGCGCTGGTCGCCGTACCGCTGATCGCGGTGCTCAACACGGCGGTGCGTCGGCTCGCCCGGCGGCGGCACGTCGCCGGGCCGCCATCGTCCCCGCCCGAGGCCGTGGTGGTCACCTCGACCCCGTCGTGAGCGTCAGCTGCCTGCCAGCCGACGCAACGCGCCGTGGACCACCTCCGGCCGGGTGGTGTACCAGAACGGCGGCAACGACCGGCGCATGAACGCGCCGTAGCCCCGGGCGGTCTCCAGCCGGGAGTCGAGCACCGCGACCACACCCCGGTCCCCGGCGGAGCGGATCAGCCGGCCGGCGCCCTGGGCCAGCCGGATCGCCGCGATCGGCACGCTGACCGCGGCGAAGCCGGAGCCGCCGGTGGCGTCCACGGCGGCGGCGCGGGCGGCGGCCAACGGCTCGTCCGGCCGGGGGAACGGCAGCCGGTCGATCACCACCAGTTGGCAGGCGTCGCCGGGCACGTCCACGCCCTGCCAGAGCGACATCACCCCGAACAGGCAGCTGGCCCGGTCCTCCCGGAACCGGCGGACCAGTAGCGGCAGCGCCTGCTCACCCTGTACGTGCACGGTCAGCCCGGTCCGCGCCCGGACCAGCTCCGCGGCCTGCTGCGCGGCCCGCCGGGAGGAGAACAAGCCGAGGGTACGCCCGCCGAGCGTGCCGATCAGCGACAGCAACTCCTCTCCGGCCTGGGCCGGCAGCCCGGAGACGGTCGGTCGGGGCAGGTGCGCGGCGACGTACAGGATGCCCTGCTTGGGGTAGTCGAACGGGGAACCGACGTCGAGTGCCCGCCAGGACAGGTCCTCAGGGGTGATCATGACCGGTGGCGGGTTCTTCGCAGCCTTGGCCGCCGACGGGGTGGTCTTGGCCGTTGGCTGCCCGGCGACGTCGGCCGGAACCGGGCCGACGGTCTCCAGGCCCAGCGAGCGGGCGACGGTGTCGAACCGGCCGCCCAACGCCAGCGTCGCCGAGGTCGCCACCACGGTCCGTTCCTCGTACAGGTGGGTGGCCAAGGTGCCGGCGACCGACAGCGGCGCGACGACCAGCGCCCGGCGGCCGGCGGCCGGACCGTCCGGTTTCTCCACCCAGGCCACGTCGTGATCGGCCTCTTCGAGCAGCCGCTGCGCGGTGGTCGACAGCTCGTCGAGCGCCGCCTTGGCCTGCTGTTTGCGCACCGGGTCCGGGTCGTCGGCCTTGACATCGCCGATCTTGTCCAGTGCGGCCCGGGTCGCCGAATCCAGCAGGGTGCAGGCCTCGTGCAGCACCTGCGGCAACCCGGTGGTCAGCCGCCCGGCCGGCGTCTCGGCCAGGGCGACGGCGAGGGCGTCGCCGGCCTCGACGAGTGCCTCGGCGGTCTCCGGTTGCAACAGCGGCCGGGCCCGGCGGCCGGCCCGGTCGATCACGTCGGGGGTGAGTTCGGCCTGGGCGGCGGACGAGACCCGGTCGGCCAGTTCGTGGGCCTCGTCGATGATCAGCAGCTTGTGCGGCGGCACGATGTGCCGGCCGGCGATCATGTCGACGGCGAGCAGGCTGTGGTTGGTGACCACCACGTCGGCCTCCCGGGCCCGGGCCCGGGACGCCTCGGCGAAACATTCGTCACCGTACGGGCAGCGGCCGGCGCCGACGCACTCCCGGGCCGGCATCGACACCTGCCGCCACACCTGGTCGTCGACGCCGGGATCCAGCTCGTCGCGGTCGCCGGTGTCGGTCTCCATCGCCCAGTCGTTGAGCCGCTGCACCTGCTTGCCGATCCGGCCGGCGGCACCCAGCCACTGGGTGCCGCCGCCGTTGCCGCCGCCGGAGGAGTCGAACAGGTCCTCCGGCTCCTCCTCGGCGGAGCCCTCCAGCCGGGCCAGGCAGAGGTAGTGGTGCCGACCCTTGAGTACGGCGAACGTCGGCCGGCGGCGCAGGATCGGCTCGACCGCGTCGGCGAGTCGGGGCAGGTCGTGCTCGACGAGCTGGGACTGCAACGCGAGGGTGGCGGTGGAGACCACCACCGGGCCGTCGACGGTCAGCGCCGGTGCCAGGTAGGCCAGCGACTTGCCGGTGCCGGTGCCGGCCTGCACCAGCAGGTGGGTGCGGGTGCGGACCGCCTCGGCGATCGCCGCCGTCATCTCCTGCTGGCCGGGTCGGTCGCCGCCGCCCGGGACCGCGCCGACGGCGGCGGCGAGCAGCTCTGCCGCGTCGGGCCGGCCGGAGCCGGACCGGCTGGCCGGCCGTGGTGCGGGCGCCGAGGTGGGCGCGGTGCTGGTCGTCGTCGCAGGGGTCACCCGGGTGAGGGTACCGACCGCGGCCGGCGACTGGTCGGCTATCCACAGCGGGTTGCCTGGCATCGGCGATCCGGGTCGCCGCGCGCACCGGGTGTCACCTGCACGTTGCCCGTCGGCGGGTTCCGATCGGTTAGGGTGCCAGCATGTCGAGCGATGTCGTGCAGGTGGTCTATCGCAAGTACGACGGCTCGGCCCACCGGGACTATCCGGCACGTCGGTTGACTGAGGACGATCTCGGTGTCTGGCTGGGGGTGGACCGGGGCACCAGGTCGATCTACCACGGTCGCCCGTCGGTGGAGCAGATCCCGTTCGTCTTGCTGGTGCCGCGTCAGCAGTGGTGGACCTGCATGTTCAACCCGCCGCCGCGCACCAGTGAGGTCTACTGCGACATCGCCAGCCCGGCGCGCTGGGAGGACGAGTCCACCGTACACATCATCGATCTTGATCTTGATGTGGTGCGACGTCGGGAGACCGGCCTGGTGGAGCTGCTCGACGAGGACGAGTTCGCCGAGCACCGGGTCCGGTACGGCTACCCGCAGGACGTGGTCGAGTCGTCCTGGGCCGCCGCCCGCTGGCTGCTCGACGCGCTCGGCGACGGCACCGAGCCGTTCGCCGGGGCGTACCGAAAATGGCTCGCGTCGGTCTCCTGACCGGCTGACCCGGCGCCGGTAGCTGGGCGGGTGGGCAGCGGCCCGCCCCCTGGGCGATGATCGTCGGATGACTGCTGAGCTGAGCGACGTACCTGTCCGGGAGCTGCTGCGGATCGGCGTCGGCCAGCCGGTCGACCTGGCCGCGATCGACCCGAGGTCGACCCCGGGGCTGCCAGGGCTGCCGGTCACCGGCCCGGACCGCAAGGCGTGGGCGCGCGACGAGGTGCGCCGGCTCGGCGCCGGGCTGGCCCGCCAGCAGGAGATGCTGTTCGCCCAGGCGGTGAAGGCGCCGGCGAGCGCCCGGCGGGTGCTGCTGGTGCTGCAGGCGATGGACTGCGGCGGCAAGGGCGGTGCGGTCAAGCGGGTGGCCGGTGCGATGAACCCGCTCGGCCTGCACATCCGGGCCTTCGGGGCGCCGACCGCCGAGGAGCTCGACCACCACTTCCTCTGGCGGGTCCGGCGGGCGTTGCCGGCCCCCGGGTACGTCGGGGTGTTCGATCGGTCACATTACGAGGACGTGTTGGTGGTCCGGGTCGACTCGCTGGTGCCCGAGGACGTCTGGCGGCCCCGGTACGACGAGATCAACGAGTTCGAGGCCGGCCTGGTCGACGACGGTTTCGTACTGATCAAGGTGTTTCTGCACATCTCCTACGAGGAGCAGCGGGTGCGGTTGATGTCCCGGTTGACCGATCCGACGAAGCACTGGAAGTACCACCCGAGCGACGTCGCGGCCCGCGCCCAGTGGCCGGAGTACCAGGCCGCGTACGCCGAGGCGCTGCGTCGGTGTGCGAGCGACGCGGCACCGTGGCACGTGTTGCCGGCCGACCGCAAGTGGTACCGGGACTGGGCATTGGCGCATCTGCTCCGGGAGCACTTCGCCGATCTGGAGTTGACCTATCCGCCGGCCGATTTCGATCTACGACGGGAGCAGGCGCGGCTACTGAGTGACACCTCAGGTAAACGGAAGATGAACGGCAGCTGACTCGAAGGTGGCCAAGGGTAGGCCGCGGGCGGACACGAATCTTCGGCACCTAGCATTCCCTCCAGTGCCCACGGATCGTTTACCGTGGCCAACCCTGTTCCCGCCGTCTGGACGAGGTCTGCCGACGTGAAGTTCTCCTTCCGCCCGATCGAGGGCGCCTTTTACGAACTCTTCACCAGAGCCGCGCAGAACCTCGTGCGGGGCACCGAGCTGCTCAACGAACTCGCCCTGCCGGGCGTGGAGGTGCAGTCGGTCAGTGAGCGGCTGACCGAGGTCGAGCACGACAGCGACCAGATCACCCACGACCTCTACAAGAAGATCAACTCAGCGTTCATCACCCCGTTCGACCGGGAGGACATCTACCGGCTCGGCAGCCAGCTCGACGACGTGATGGACCACCTGGAAGCGGTCGGCAGCCTGCTCTACCTGTACGGGCTCACCCAACTGCCGTCGCTGCCCCGGGAGATGCACGAACTGATCGCGGTGCTCGACCAGCAGGCCCGGCTCACCGCCGAGGCGATGCCCCGGCTGCGGGCGCTGAAGAACCTCGAGGACTACTGGATCGAGTGCAACCGGCTGGAGAACGAGGGCGACCGGGCGTACCGGATGCTGCTGGTCCGCCTCTTCTCCGGCGAGTACGACGCACTCACCGTGCTGAAGATGAAGGAGGTCGCCGACGAGCTGGAGGCGGCCTGCGACGCGTTCGAGCACGTGGCGAACACCGTCGAGACCATCGCGGTCAAGGAGTCCTGAGCCGCGTGAGTCCCGAACTCGTCGCCGTCCTCGCGGTGATCGCCGTCGCGATGGTCTTCGACTACACCAACGGCTTCCACGACGCGGCGAACGCCATCGCCACCAGCATCTCCACCCGGGCGCTCACCCCACGGATCGCCCTGATCATGGCCGCGATCGGCAACTTCATCGGCGCCCACTTCGGTGCCGAGGTGGCCAAGACCGTGGGCAGCGGTCTGGTCGACCTGCCGTCGGGGGTCTCCAGCCTCGGCATCGTCTTCGCCGGCGTCATCGGCGCGATCACCTGGAACCTGATCACCTGGTACTTCGGGCTGCCGTCGTCGTCGTCGCACGCGCTGATCGGCGGTCTGGTCGGCTCGACCATCGCGGCCTCGGGCACCGTGCTGTGGGGCGGCATCGCCGGCGACGTCCTGCTGCCGATGGTGCTCTCCCCACTGGTCGGCTTCGTCCTCGGCTTTCTCGTCATGCTCGCCGTGCAGTGGATCTTCCGCAACGGCCACCCGGGCAAGCTCAACCGCGGCTTCCGGATCGCCCAGTCGGTCTCGGCGGCGGCCATGTCGGTCGGCCACGGCATGCAGGACGCCGCGAAGACCATCGGCATCGTGGTGCTGGCCCTGTACGTCGGCGGCTACCAGTCCGACGCCGAGACCATCCCCGAGTGGGTCTTCTGGACCTCGGCGACCGTGCTGGCCCTGGGCACCTACGCCGGCGGCTGGCGGATCATCCGTACCCTCGGTCGCAAGATCATCGATCTGCGCCCGCCGGAGGGTTTCGCCGCCGAGGCCGTCGCCAGCTCGGTGCTCTACTTCAACGCCCTGGTGCTCGGCGCACCGATCTCCACCACCCACACCATCACCTCGGCGATCATGGGCGTCGGGGTGACGAAGCGGCTGTCGGCGGTGCGCTGGAACGTGGCCGGCAACATCGTCGGTGCCTGGGTGCTGACCTTCCCTGCGGCGGGGAGCATCGGCGCGCTGATGTACTTCGCCGTCCGCCCGCTGTTCAGCTGACCGCGCCGGCCGACCGGGTCAGCTGGCTGCCTGCCGCGTAGCTCAGCGGACCGGGCGGGCCGCCGGGACGAGCTCGGCGAGCAGCGCCTCGACGCGCTCCCGGATCTCGTCGCGGATCGGGCGGACCGCCTCGACGCCCTTGCCGGCCGGGTCGGTCAGTGCCCAGTCCTCGTAGCGCTTGCCGGGAAACGTCGGGCAGGCGTCACCGCAGCCCATCGTGACGATCACGTCCGAGGACTCGGCGGTCTCCCACTCCAACTTCTTCGGGGTCTGGCCGGTGATGTCGATGCCGACCTCGCGCATCGCCTCGACCGCCGCCGGGTTGATCGTCTCAGCCGGCGCCGACCCGGCGGACCGGACCTCGACCGCGTCACCGCCGAGGTGCCGCAGCCAACCGGCGGCCATCTGGGAACGACCGGCATTGTGTACGCAGACGAACAGCACGCTGGGCTTGGTCATCGTTCTTCCTTCGCAGGGGTGTCGGGGCGTGTCGGGACGGGTCAACGCCGGGCGGCGGCCGGTTCAGCCTTCTCGGCCGGCTCAGCTGGCACCACGACCTGGTCGGCGGCGCGCCCGACGCCGGGGTAGAGCGCCAGCAGCAGCGCCACACCGACGGCCAGCCCGATGACCTGCGCGACCAGGAACGCGGGGATTGAGGCCGGCTCGATGCCGGCGAAGGTGTCGGTGAAACCACGGCCGATGGTGACCGCCGGGTTGGCGAACGACGTCGACGAGGTGAACCAGTAGGCGGCACCGATGTAGGCACCGACCGCGGCCGGTGCGGCGCTTGCCCGGCCCGACCGGGCCAGCGCGAAGACCAGCAGGACCAGACCGGCGGTGGCGACCACCTCGCCGAGCCACAGGTTGCCCGCCGACCGGTCCGTGGTGGACAGGGTGACCGCCGGCAGTGCGAACATCAGGTTCGCCAGGATCGCCCCGGCGATGCCGCCGCTGGTCTGGGCGGCGATGTAGCCGGTCAGCTCCGACAGGGTCAGGCCGGTGCGGCTGCGCCGCCCGAGCAACCAGTCGGCGGCCGAGACGACCGGGTTGAAATGCCCGCCCGAGACCGGGCCGAAGATCAGGATCAGCGCGCCCAGCGCGAACGCGGTGGCGGTCGAATTCTCCAGTAGCTGAAGCCCGACGTCGTCCGGCGACAGGGTCTGGGCCATCACGCCCGAGCCGACCACCGAGGTGACCAGCAGGGCGGTGCCGGCGAATTCGGCCAGCAGCCGGCGCCAGAGTGCGATCGGGTTCACGTGATCTCCGGTTTCCCTCGGTGTGCGGTACGGACGGACGGTCAGCCGGACGGCGTCTGAATCTCGTCGAGGAGTTGGCGTACCCGGCGTTCGACTTCGTCGCGAATCGGGCGTACGGCGTCGAGGTCGTGCCCGGCCGGGTCGTCCAGCTCCCAGTTCTCGTACCGGGTGCCGGGAAAGACCGGGCAGGCGTCCCCACAGCCCATGGTGACGACGACGTCGGCAGCTCGGACGACCTCGTCGGTCCAGGGCTTCGGGTACTCGCCGGAGATGTCGATGCCGCGTTCGGCCATCGCGGCGATCGCAGCCCGGTTGACCTGGTGGCCGGGCTCGCTGCCGCCGGACCAGGCGACCACCGTGTCGCCGGCCAGCTGGGTGAGGAAGCCGAGCGCCATCTGGCTGCGGCCGGCGTTGTGGGTGCAGAGGAACAGCACCACCGGTCGGCCGTCGGAGTGCAGACCCTCGACCCGGGCCAGCGCCTGCAGCCGTTGCCGGGCGAAGCGTTCGGCGAGCAGCGGCAGGTAGTTGGGGATGGTGCTACCGGTCGCGAACTGGTCGTAGCTGGAGAGCAGGAACCGTTCGATCGTCTCGGAGTTGTAGGTGCCGTCGAATTCGCGGGCCAGCCGGGTGGCAGCGGTGCGCAGCGCGAGCTGCTGGTCGATCGACAGATCGGGCCGGACAGCCTGGGCGAGATCAGCCATTGGTGTCTCCGGGGGTGATGGCGGGCGCCAGCCGGTCGACCCGGCCGGCGAGGTCTGCGTACGCGGCGTCGAACGCCGCGTCGGTGTCGAGCCGGACCGGATCCGGCACCGACCAGTGCAGGTCCGGTGCGCTCGGGCCGGTGAGCTCCTCGTGTGCGTTGTCGCAGACGGCGATCACCAGGTCTCCATCGGCGATCACGTCGGCCACGTGGGCGGTGTGCCGGGGGTCCAGCTCGAGCCCGCGACGATCGGCGATCGCCACCGCACGCGGGTGGACCCGGGCGGCCGGCCTGGTGCCGGCCGAGGTGGCGGGTGTCGGGCCGGCCTTGCGCCACAGGGCGGCCGCGAGCTGGGATCGCGCGGAGTTGTGTGTGCAGACGAAGACGACCCGCCGCACCGCCGGCAGCGCGGGGGGAGTCAACTCGTCGAGGGCCTCCGGCGCCAGTTGCAGGTAGCTGCGGCGACGATCGCCCTCGGATCGGGTGCGGCGCAGCAGCCCGGCCGACTGCAGCACCTTGACGTGGTGCGCGATGAGATTGCTGGGCAACCCCAGCTGGCGACCCAGCTCGCCGGGAGCGGCGTCGCCGAGGCAGAGCAGGTCGACGATGGCGAGGCGGGCGGGATCGCCGAGGGCGGCGTGTACCCGGGCGCGACGCAGCAGCTGCGGGGACTGCGACGCCGTACCGTCGGATGGAACCGCCTCAGTATTCATTGACTCAATGATTGCTGAGGTATCTGGCGGAGTCAAGCCGGCTGCAACCCGCCAGGCCGAGTCGGCGCGTCGGTCACCTGGCCGATCAGCTGTAGCTGACGCCGATCTGGCCGCGGATCGTGTCCAGCAACTCCATGACCTCGAGGGTCACCGCGTGCGGCACCAGCGGGCTCTCCCGCAGGCCGGCGGCCAGACACCGCTGGACCTCGGCCGCCTCGTACTGGTAGCCGTTGCCGGCCGGCTCGACGACCCGGACCACCTCGGGGTCGGCGGAGCCCCGGCAAATGGTGAACTCGCTCGGGCAGAAGAACGGATCCGGCAGCCCGATCCGGCCGGCGCTACCGGTGATCGTCGCCGCGACCGGGGTCGCCCCGACAAGCCCACAGGTCAGCGCGGCCACCGCGCCTGAGTCGTAGCCGAGCAGGACGCCGGTGTTCTGATCCACCCCCTCCGGGGTCAGCCTGGCCCAGGAGTGCACCGAGTCTGGCCGGCCGAGGATCAGGTGCGCCAGGCTCACCGGGTAGACCCCGAGGTCGAGTAGCGCGCCGCCGCCGAGCGCGGGGTCGCGCAGCCGGCTGTCCGGCGCGAACGGTCCGGCTAGCCCGAAATCGGCGTGTACGGCGACGACCTCGCCGATCGCGCCGTCGTCGATCAGCTCGCGGACCCTGCGTACGGTCGGATTGCACCGCATCCACATGGCCTCCATCAGGAAGACGTCCCGGGCGCGGGCGGTCTGGACCAGCTCGGTGCTGGTCGCCAGGTCGAGGGTGAACGGCTTCTCGCACAGCACCGCCCGACCCGCCGCCAGGCAGGTCATGGTGGCGGCGTGGTGTGCGGAGTGCGGCGTCGCGACGTAGACGACGTCGATCTCGCCGTCGGCGGCCAGCTCGTCCCAGGATCCGTACGCCCGGGGAATGCCGTAGCGGTCGGCGAACACCTGTGCGCTGGCCGCCGAGCGGGAGCCGACCGCGAGCACCTCGGCGTCGGGCAGCAGCTGCAGGTCTTCGACGAAGCGGGCGGCGATGCCGCCGGTGGCGAGAATTCCCCAACGAGTCATGCCCGGCACGCTAGCCGACCGGTCGGGGCCGGTGCAGGTGAGTCGCCAATGGTCGACTGCCGGCGGGGCGGGTGGGCCGAGGCCCCTTCGGCGGCCTACCCTCACGGCGTGTCCCCCGACGAGGAAGTCACCGCCGCGGTCAACCTGTTCGCCGTCCCAGAGGCGATGGCCGAGCAGGCCAGCCGCTTCTACGCCGCCGGCCGGTCTCCGGCCGCCCCGCGCGTCGCGGCCACCGTACTGCTGCTGCGGCCGGCAGCGAGCGGGCCTGGCTTCGAGGTCTACCTGATCCGGCGGGTGGCGGCCGTCGCCTTCGGTGGGGTGTACGCGTTCCCCGGTGGCGGCGTCGACCCGTCCGACGCGGGCACCGATCTAGACTGGGCCGGCCCGGACCCGGCGGCTTGGGCGGCCAGGCTGGGCTGCTCGCCCGAGCAGGCCCAGACGGTGGTCTGCGCCGCCGTCCGCGAGGTGTTCGAGGAGTCCGGAGTGCTGCTGGCCGGCCCGGACGGCGACACTGTGGTCGGGGCGGTCGACGGGCCGGACTGGGAAGCCGACCGCCAGGCGTTGCTGGCCCGTACATCGAGCTTCGCCGAATTGCTGCGGCGGCGCCGGTTGACCCTGCGCTCGGACCTGTTGGCCGCGTGGAGTCGGTGGATCACCCCGGAGTTCGAGCCGCGCCGATTCGACACGTACTTCTTCGCCGCGCTGCTGCCGACCGGGCAGCTGACCCGGGACGTGTCGGGGGAGGCGGATCAGACCGTCTGGGCGACGCCGCAGACGGCCGAGCTGCGCGCGGCGGCCGGGCAGTGGAAGCTGCTGCCGCCGACCCGGGTGACGCTGGCCGAGATCGGTGCCTGTGCCGATCCGGCCGCGGTGTTCGCGGCTGCGGCGGGGCGGGATCCGTCGTCGGCGATCACCCCGGAGCTGTGGGTCGACCCCAATGGGACGGTCACCTTCGCGGTACCGTCGCGCTGACCCCGGCAGCGCACCTGTGCCGCCTGCTGCGCAGCCCTCGGCCAATAGATGATCTTGCGTTACCGGGCGGTGATACTTTGGCGCGCACGCGATCCAGGCTGCCGGGCGCTCCCTGCCCGCCGTGACCAGACGGGACAGATGGCTCCACGAACAGGAACCTCAGCAGCGAGTGGTACGCCGTCGCGTGGTGGCGACCTCGTGCACCTCGCCGTGCCCGCCGAGTACGTCGACCACATCGCCCGGTTGATCGAGGAACTCGACCAGCGACCCAGGCCGATCCCCAGGCCGGCGCGGCGGAACCGGTCCGCCGCCACCCGCGAGCCCAAGGAATGGCCGATCGAGGAACTGCGCCGGTTCGCCCAGGGACGGTCCCGGACCCACCAGACCGTGTTCGCGATCCTCGATCTGCTCTCCGGCAGCCCCGGCGAAACCATGGCGGTCGGCGACCTCGCGGCGCAGCTCGGCAGCCCGGTCGACAAGGTGATCGGCGCTCTGGGCGGCCTGACCCGGATCGTCAAGGCCTACCACGACTACCCCAAATGGGGCCTGCCGTTGCAGCGGATCGCCCGGACCGAGCCGGGACGCTCCGGCGCGGTCGCCTACCGGCTCACCACCGAGCAGGCCCGTCGGTGGCGGCTGGTGCGCGGCGACCTTTGTCACAGTCGAGCGTCGACTCAGCCTGAACGGTGACCGTACAACCCTCGTTCACCTTCTGTTCACCATGCTCCGGTCGTCAGTTTAGCCACGGCTCGTACCGTCCTCGGCGTTCGAGACGGTGAATTCGCCCCCCGCGACCCCTGGGCGGTGACTCGCCACCCGACCTTAGAGAGGCAACGCACCGTGAATCGTAAGTCCCTCCGGCTAGCCGCCCTGCCGGTCGCCGTCATGCTTACCCTCGGCGTGGCCGCGTGCGGCGACGACGGCTCGGAGACCGGCACCGGCTCCGAGAGCTCGGTCAGCGGCGACCTCGCTGGCGCCGGCGCCTCCTCCCAGGGCGCCGCGATGGAGGCCTGGATCGCCGGATTCACCTCGGTGGCACCCGACGCGACCGTCACCTACGACCCGATCGGCTCCGGCGGTGGCCGCGAGCAGTTCACCAGCGGCGGTGCCCAGTTCGCCGGTTCGGACGCCTACCTCAAGGAAGAGGAGATCGCGGCCGCGCTGGAGACCTGCGGCGAGCAGGGCTTCATCGAGTTCCCCGGCTACATCAGCCCGATCGCCGTGGCGTACAACCTGCCGAGCGTCGAGACGCTGAACCTGTCGGCGTCGGTGATCGCCCAGATCTTCGACAACAAGATCACCAACTGGAACGACCCGGCGATCGCCGAGCTGAACCCGGACGCCACACTGCCCGATCTGACCATCACCGCCGTGCACCGCTCGGACGAGTCCGGCACCACCGAGAACTTCGTCGACTACCTGTCCCAGGCCGCCCCGGCGGACTGGCCGTACGAGGTCTCCGGCGACTGGCCGACCCAGACCGGGGAGGCCGCCGCCCAGACCCAGGGGGTGGCCGCCGCGCTGCGCAGCGGTGAAGGCGCCATCGGCTACATCGATGCCTCCCAGGCGACCGACCTCGGCGTCGCCGCGGTCCAGGTCGGCGAGGGCTTCGTCGAGTACTCGGCCGAGGCCGCAGCCGCGGTCGTGGACGCCGCCGAGACCGTCAGCGGACGCCCCGAGTTCAGCTTCGCAATCGACCTGCCCCGGGACACCACCGAGGCCGGCGTCTACCCGATCGTGCTGGTCTCCTACCAGCTGGCCTGCGTCAACTACGACAGCCAGGAGCGGGTCGACCTGGTCAAGGCGTTCTTCAACTACTTGATCAGCGAGGATGGCCAGCAGGCCGCGGCCGACAACGCCGGCTCCGCGCCGATCTCCGACGAACTGCGTACCCAGGCGCAGACGGCCATCGACGCGATCACCGTCGGCTGACCAAGCTGAGTACGTCTGGCACCTGACCGCAGGTCCGGAGGGTCACCCGGTGGCCGTCCGGACCTGCGGTGTATCCCGTAGCACCCGTCACGACACGGCCCGAGGAGGCGTAATCCGTGACAAAGCCCGCCACCGCCGAGAGCAGCACCCCACCGAGCGACACGCCGACCGGCGGCACCTCACCGCGCGGCACGTCACCGATCAAGTCGCCGACCGACGAGGAGGACCAGTTGGCGAGCCGTTCTGGCAAGCGGATCGGTGACCAGGTCTTCACTGGCGCCGCCGTCGCCGCTGGCGTCCTGATTCTCGTCACCCTCGCCGCCGTCGCCGCGTTCCTGCTCTACGAGGGCTTTCCCGCCCTGGTCGCCGACGGCGAGGACCTGCCCGGCGGCGAGGGATTCCTCTCCTACGTCGCCCCGCTCCTGTTCGGCACCGTGCTCGCGGCGGTGATCGCGCTGGTGGTCGCCACTCCGCTGGCGATCGGCATCGCGCTGTTCATCTCGCACTACGCGCCGCGCCGGATCGCCGCCGGCCTGGGCTACCTGGTCGACCTGCTCGCTGCCGTGCCCAGCGTCGTCTACGGGCTCTGGGGCATCGCCTTCCTCGCCCCACAACTGGTGCCGGTGTACCGCTGGCTGGAGGAGTACCTCGGCTTCATCCCGCTCTTCGCCGGTCCCACCTCGACGACCGGCCGGACCATGCTGACCGCCGGGCTGGTGCTAGCGGTGATGATCCTGCCGATCATGACGGCGGTCAATCGCGAGGTCTTCCTGCAGACCCCTCGACTGCAGGAAGAGGCGTCGCTCGCCCTCGGGGCGACCCGGTGGGAGATGATCCGGATGACCGTGCTGCCGTTCGGCCGCTCCGGCATCATCAGCGGCAGCATGCTCGGGCTCGGCCGAGCGCTCGGTGAGACGCTCGCGGTCGCGATGATCCTCTCCGCGTACGACGTCTTCACCATCAACCTGATCGACTCGGTCAACAGCAACACGATCGCAGCCAACATCGCGCTGGACTTCCCCGAGTCCAGCGGTCTGGCGGTGAACGCGCTGATCGCCTCCGGCCTGGTGCTGTTCGTGCTGACGTTCATCGTCAACTTCGCCGCCCGGGCCGTCGTCGCCCGCCGGCGCGACTTCTCGGGAGCGAACGCATGACCACCATCACCCCGCCTCAGGCGGCGGCAGCCAACTCGTTGACCACCGGTGTCCTGCCGAACTGGGCACCGTGGACGGTGGCCGGTGTCGGCCTGTCGGTCGGGCTGCTCGGCGGGCTGAGCCTCGGGTCGGCGATGCCGATGGCGATCGCTTTCGGCGTGCTGCTCACCGTCGTGGCCCTGACCGGCGTCTCCTGGCGGGTCGAGGGCGGCCGCCGGGCCAAGGACCGGTTCGTGACGACCCTGGTCACCATCGCCTTCGCGCTGGCCATGCTGCCGTTGCTGTCGCTGGTGATCACGGTCACCCAGAACGGCGTCAACCGTTTCGACTGGACCTTTCTCAGCAGCGACATGCGGGGCGTCCTCGGTGAAGGCGGCGGCGCGTTGCACGCCCTCGTCGGCACCCTGCAGATCACCGGAGCCGCCGCGCTCATCTCGGTGCCGATCGGCGTGATGTGCGCCGTCTACCTGGTGGAGTACGGCAAGGGCCGACTCGCCCGCTGGGTGACCCTGCTGGTCGACGTGATGACCGGCATCCCGTCCATCGTCGCCGGCCTCTTCGCGTTCGCCTTCTTCGCGCTCTTCTTCGGCCCGAGCATCCGGTTCGGCATCGGCGGCGCGGTCGCTCTGTCGGTGCTGATGGTGCCGGTCGTGGTCCGCTCGGTCGAAGAGATGCTCAAACTGGTGCCGAACGAGCTACGGGAAGCGTCGTACGCCCTCGGCGTGCCGAAGTGGCGCACGGTGCTGCGGGTCGTGCTGCGTACCGCCGCACCGGGCATCGCCACCGGGGTCACCCTGTCGATCGCCCGGGTGATCGGGGAGACCGCCCCGCTGTTGATCATCGTCGGCGCCACCACCTCCCTCAACACGAACCTCTTCGACGGACGGATGGCGTCCCTGCCGGTCTTCACCTACTACTCGTACAGCATCCCCGGGGCGCGGCCGGAGTTCGGCGTGGACCGGGCCTGGGCGGCGGCGCTCACCCTGTTCATCCTCGTGATGCTGCTGAACCTGGTGGCCCGCCTCATCTCCCGGTTCTTCTCCCTGCCGAACAGCCGCTGAACGCGGAAAGGACCCCTCAAGTGGCCAAGCGCATCGAAGTCTCCGACCTCGACATCTTCTACGGTGCCTTCAAAGCCGTGGAACAGGTCGACATGACCATCCAGCCGCGTTCCGTGACGGCGTTGATCGGCCCGTCCGGCTGCGGCAAGTCGACCTTCCTCCGCTCGCTCAACCGGATGCACGAGGTCGTGCCCGGCGGACGCGTCACCGGCAAGGTCGCCATGGACGGCGACGACCTGTACGGCGTCGGAGTGGACCCGGTCGCCGTACGCCGGCAGGTCGGCATGGTGTTCCAGCGCCCCAACCCGTTCCCGACCATGTCCATCTACGACAACGTGGCGGCCGGGGTGAAGCTCAACGGCGGCCGGATGCGCAAGGCGGACCTCGACGAGCTCGTCGAGCAGACGCTGCGTGGCGCCAACCTGTGGGAGGAGGTCAAGGACCGCCTCGCCCGGCCCGGTTCCAGCCTCTCCGGTGGTCAGCAGCAGCGGCTCTGCATCGCCCGCGCGATCGCGGTCAAGCCCGCGGTGCTGCTGATGGACGAGCCCTGCTCGGCGCTCGACCCGATCTCCACCCTGGCCATCGAGGACCTGATGCATCAGCTGAAGGCCGAGTTCACCATCGTGATCGTCACGCACAACATGCAGCAGGCCGCCCGGGTCAGCGACCGCACCGGCTTTTTCAACATCGCCGGCACCGGCCAGCCGGGGAAGTTGATCGAGATGGACGACACGCAGAACATCTTCAGCAACCCGAAGGTGAAGGCCACCGAGGACTACATCACCGGCCGGTTCGGCTGATTCGGTAGTTTGGCCGGCGGCGTACGGTCACGGCCGCCTGCCGCCGGTCGGGTCCCTGCGGTAGTTCACGTCCGCCGACCACCGCAGGAAACCGAGCCGGGTGTAGAGGTGGACGGCGGCGACGTTCGACTCCTCGACGTAGAGCATCGCCCGGCGCAGCCCGGCGGCGGCCAGCTGCCGCAGCCCGGCCAGGGTGAGCGCCCGACCGAGACCGCCGCCGTGCGCCTTCGGGTCCACCCCGAGTACGTACACCTCACCGACCGCCGCCCCGGTGTGCACCTTGGTCCAGTGGAAGCCGAGCAGCCGGCCGGTGGCCTGGTCCTCGGCGAGCAGGAAACCGGCCGGGTCGAACCACGGTTGGGCCATTCGGGCGTGCAGCTCCGGCAGCCCCCACCGGCCCTGCTCCGGATGATCGACGAACGTCGTCGCGTTGAGCGCCACCCACGCCGCGTCGTCGCGGCCCGGTGCGAACGCCCGGACCCGCACCCCGGTCGGTAGCGTCGGCTCGGGCAGCGGATCGGTCAACCTGCGACGGAGCTGCAGCAGCACCCGATCGCGGAGGAACCCGTGGTCGAGGGCGAGAGCGGCGGCCGACGGGTGATCGCCGTGCGCCCAGGCCCGCAGCGTCGGCCGGCGGCCGACGGCATCGGCTTTGCCGGCATCGGCCGGGGTGGGGATCAGGGCTGCGGTGTCGATCACCGCGTTGGCCAGGCGTCGGCCGTGGCCGCGTCGCCGGTGCGCCGGGTGGACCACCAACTCGGCGACCGGGCCGGCCGGGTCGGCCGGGTCGAGGTGCGCGTACCCGATCAACTCGCCGGCCGGACCGGTCAGGGTGAGATGCCGGGCGGCCGACGTGTCACGCAGCGTGATGACGACCTGCTCCGGTAGCGGGTCGGCGCCGTCGGCGTCGGCGGCGGCCCCCGCCAGCGCCAGCACCCGACCGACCTGGGTCGGGTCGAGCCGGTCGAACCACTCGATGGTCGCGGTCGTCGGGGTCGCCAGCTCAGCCATGCCCCCACCGTATCGCCGGGGGCGTTCGATCCGGCCGCGTGGTCGACGCTGGCGGCGGTGGTGGTCAGATCTGGCCGAGGTGCAGGTGCAGGCGGCGGCTGCGCTGCTCGGCGGACTCGGCCATCGGCGGCAGCGCGTCGACCAGGAAACGTTGCCGCAGGTTGGGCAGGATCGAGCGGAGCGCCAGCACGGTCCCGGTCCGGTTGCCGCCGGCGTCGTGCAACAGCACGATCGACCCGGGTACGGCCTGCGCGGTGACGGTGGCGGTGATGCTGCCGGCGCCGGGCTGGTAGTAGTCGGCCGGATCGATGCTCCAGTGCACCGGGGTCATCCCCAACTCCCGGGCCACCTCGACGACGGCCGGGGACCAGAAACCGCCGGGCTGGCGGAAGTAGGAGACCGGATGCCCGGGTGCGGCCGCCCGGATCGCCGCCGAGGTGCGGGTCAGGTCGGCGCGGATGGATTCCAGCGGAAGGCTGCCGAGGTCGAAGTCGTGGCTCCAGGAGTGGTTGCACAGGGTGTGCCCGTCGGCGGCGATCGCCGCGACCAGTTCCGGGTAGGTCTCGGCGTTGCGTCCGACCAGGCAGAAGGTGGCCTTGACGCCGTACTGCCGTAGCACGTCGAGGGTCTGCTGGGTGTACACCGGGTGCGGGCCGTCGTCGAAGGTGAGGGCGACCGCGGCGCTGCCACTGGTCCGCCGGGTGCCGTGCGGGCCGCTGCGGTCGACGGCCAGTGGCGCGTACTCCGGCAGGTCATCGGCGGCGGGTGGGGTTTCGGCCGGTGGGTCCGCCTGCGTGGCCGGTGGGTCCGCCTGCGTGGCCGAGGGGGCGGGCGACGTGGGCAGTGGCGGCACCAGGTCCGGGTCGGGAGCGTCGCTGCCGGCGGGCACCGGAGCGGCGACCGGGGCGGGATCGGGGTTGGCGCCGGCCTGGTCGTTGCCTGGGCCAGTTGCCTGTCCGATGACGAATGCGCTGGCCAAGATGGCCGTCGCGGCCAGTGCGGCAAGGTGCAGCCCACGAGGACTCGCCAGCACCGCCACCGTTGCCTCCCCCGCGTCTGCGCCGTCAGGCCGAGGCTAGGAGGCTGTACCTCGCTAATGCGTGCAAATCAGACAATTAACGGATGATTCAGTCCTATCGGGCTAAAGACTGAGGCGCCATCCGGATCGATCCGGATGGCGCCTCAGTCGATGTCTCGGTGAATCGCCGGCAACTGGCGGCGGGATCCGCTAGACGGGCAGCGGCGCCGGCTCGTTGTCGGGCAGCGCCGAGCGGTTCGGGGGCACCACGAACTTGTAGCCGACCTGACGGACCGTGCCGATCATCGACTCGTACTCCGAGCCGAGCTTGGCGCGCAGCCGTCGCACGTGCACGTCGACCGTGCGCGTACCGCCGAAGTAGTCGTAACCCCAGACTTCACGCAGCAGCTGGTCACGGGTGAAGACCCGGCCCGGGTGCTGGGCGAGGAACTTCAACAGCTCGAACTCCTTGTACGTGAGGTCGAGCGGCCGGCCCTTGAGCTTGGCGGCGTACGTGTCCGGGTCGATGCTCAGCTCGCCGGCCCGGATCTGGCCGCCGGCCCCGGACGTGGCGTTGGTCAGCCGACCGACCGCCAGCCGCAGTCGTGCCTCTACCTCGGCGGGACCGGCGCTGGCCAGGATGACGTCGTCGACGCCCCAGTCGGCGTTGAGCGCGATCAGGCCGGCCTCGGTGACCACCGCGACCAGCGGGACACCCAGGCCAGTGGCATGCAGCATCCGGCAGGTCGCGCGGGCCTCGGACAGCTCTGACCGGGCGTCTATCAGGACCGCGTCCGGGCTGGGCCCGGACACCAGGGTACGAACGTCGCGGGGTGCGGTCCGCACCGAGTGGGGGAGCAGGTCGAGTGCGGGCAGTACGGCGGACGGCTCGCCCGCGCGTGCCGTCACCAGCAGCAGGATTTCCACACATCACCTCCGTCCTCGCGGCCTGATCCTGGCCGCGCGTGGTGACCGCGGTCTGTGCGGCGCGTCGGCCGCTACCGCAGACAGTGGCGTCGAGATCCCGGCTTCACTGACGGGTGGTTAAGCCAAGAGCTTAACCGATTAGGTGCCGGAAACACCGGGGTGGCCGGCCGTTCATCTGTGTGTTCCGCCATAACAGTTGAGGATTGCACTACCGGTCACCTTGCCTCTGCGGAAGGTTGAGGGTTTGACCAACGGTGCCGCCGTCAGCGGGCGACCCCGTACGTCTGGCACGATCAGGGCGTGTATCCCTCCTCCACGCCATCCGAGACAGGCCGCGAGCAGTGGCCCGACGGTAGCCGTCGGGGTCCGGCCGGGCCACCGCCCGGCGCCCCGCCCGGCGGGCGTACCGGATCCAGCGGGCCGCCGGCCGGCTCAGCACCTGGCCGGGCCCCCGCCCCCGGGCCGGGCGCACCTGGCCGGGCGACTGTCCCCGGGCCGGGAGCTCCCGGCCGGGCCCCCGCCCCCGGGCCCGGCGCACCTGGGCGGGCGGTGGCTCCCGGACCGGGTGTGCCGGGTCGCGGCCCAGCTCCCGGGGTGGCGAACCCGCCCGGTGCGGCGGGTGTGGCCGCCCCACGACCACCCCAGGCCGGCCGTCCCGACGCTGACCGGGGCCGCGTCGAGCCCGGTACGCGTGGAGCCGGGGCGCCAGCCGACGGCGACGACCACCCCGACGACCAGCCGACGCCGGCCGACAGCGCGTCGCGGGCCGCACCGGTGCCGGTCAACCGGACCGTCTCGCTCACCGTCGCCGGCTTCTCGGTGCTGCTCGCGCTCGGGCTGATCATCGGCGGTCAGACCGCCGGCCCCGGGATCGCCCGGGTGCCGTTCGCCGTGGTCATCCTCGGCGTACAGCTGCTGTTCGTCATCTCCTGGACGCTGGCGATCCGGCCGCCGGCGATGCCGGTCGTCGGCGCGGTGGGGCTGCTCGCCGGGGCCGCCGCGACCGTCGGCGCGCTGATGCCGACCGTCGCGTCCTTGGCGCCGGTCGGGTACGCCGCCGCCGGCGGGTTCGTCGCCGCCGTGCTGGCCCAGCTGATCCGCCCCGCCGACCGCACCCGGGTCACCGAGTCGCTCGGCGCGACCTTGCAGATCGTCGTCGGGGCGGTCGCCTTCGCCACCCTGCTGGTGCTCAGCCGACTGCAGCTCGGCGGGACCCAGACCATCGTGGTGGCGCTGGCCGGCACCGGTAGCGCGCTGATGCTCGCCCGGCTCACCGATGCGGTGCTGGCCCGTCCCCGGCTCGCCCCGCAGGTGCCCAGAGGTGCCGCCGGCGTCGTGCTCGGTGCGATGGGCGGCACGCTCACCAGCGCGGTGCTCGGGATCTACGTGGTCGGCTTCACCCCGGTGACCGCCGCTGTGGTCGGCCTGGTCGCCGCCAGTGCGGCAGTCCTGGTCGATCTGGCCACCGGGTACGCCGAGGCCAGCCGTCAGATGGCCGGTGATCCGGCGACGATGTGGGTGGCCCGGCACATGCAGGGCCCGCTCGGCGGATTCGCCCTCGCCGCCCCGCTGTCGTACGCGCTCGGGGTGCTGATCTTCAGCTGACCGCCTGCCGCCCCGGCCCGTCACACAGGTGTCGACCCGGTGCGCTGCCGGCGGCTGGGTTCGTTGTGCCCGCGCCGCGTGAGCTGCTTTCAGCTTGAGTGGATACGGTATCGCTCGCGTTGACCCGTAGGCGAGGAGGCACAGTGTCGACCTATCCGGCATTTCCGGAGCAAGCAGCCGCCAGGGTCAGGCCCCGGCGGCGATGGGGTCGCCAACTGCTCGTCGTCACCGTCGTGTTGGTGCTGATCCTGGCCATCGTGCTGGCCGTAGCCGACCGAGTCGCGGTCGCGTACGCCGAACGGGCCGTCGCCGACCAGATCCGCCAGCAGATCGTCGCGCAGAACATCGAGTCGTCCGAGCCGGAGGTGTCGATCGGTGGGTTCCCGTTCCTGACCCAGGTGCTCGCCGGCGACTACCAGTCGGTGTCGATCGTGCTCCGCGACGTCACCGGCGCGGTGAACGGCAACGCGGTGCGACTGCCGGAGCTCGACGTCGACGCGCGCGGCGTACAGGCACCGTTGGAGACGCTGCGCAGCGGGCAGGGTGAGGTCACCGCGGACACCGTGCTGGGCACCGCGACCGTGTCGTACGACAGCGTGGTCCAGCTCATCGATCAGCCAGGGCTCACGCTGTCCGAACGGGACGGTCAGCTCGGTGTCACCGCTCCGGTGGAGATCCTCGGCGAGCAGATCATCCTCACCGGCACCGCCGACCTGGAGGTCGCGCAGGGTGAGGTGCTGTTGCGTTTCGCCGACCTGGACGCCGAAGGGATGGCCGGCAACGACGCCGCGCAGAGCTTCGTCAGCGCGTACGCGCAGCAGATCTCGATCGCCGTACCGTTGCCGGTGTTGCCGTTCCAGCTCGACCTGCAGCAGGTGGACGTGACCCCGGCCGGGCTGGTGGTCACCGCCACCGCGCAGGACGTGCCGCTGAACGCGCTCGGCTGACGATCGGGCCACCCCGGCAGCC
This sequence comes from Micromonospora sp. LOL_023, assembly GCF_048060115.1. Lineage (NCBI taxonomy): Bacteria > Bacillati > Actinomycetota > Actinomycetes > Micromonosporales > Micromonosporaceae > Micromonospora > Micromonospora sp. LOL_023. Next base: position 33,024 of record NZ_JBHMIM010000048.1, on the reverse strand, counting down.
CGACGCGTCGCCGTCCGGGTGGTGACTGTCTCAGTGGCTGACCGTCTCAGTGCGTGGTCGGAGCGGTGACCGGCCGGAAACAGGCTGGTAAGCTCCGTGCTCATGGGGAAGTTCCTCACCAAGAGGCGCGCGGTCGACCTGTGCCGTGTGGCCGCCTGCCTGTGTCGCCCTGTCCTTTGACGGCGGGCTGACCCGGCGGGCCTTCGCCGACCCTCGAACCGGTCGGTGGCAAGCGCCCGAAGATTCCTCACCATCGCCCGGCAGTGGCGCCGTCGCACGTCCGTGATCCGTCCTCCAGGGTTTACGCACAGGTGCGACACCTGCGGCGTGGACTCACCACCTACTCGCCTTTCCCCACTCGTCCGATCGACGGGCGGGGAGGACCAAACCAGGGAGTGATTTGATGAGTCGCGACACCGCACTCGTTTCGGCCGACTGGGCCGAGAAGAACATCGACGCCCCGGGCGTCGTCTTCGTCGAGGTCGACGAGGACACCAGCGCGTACGACGGTGGCCACATCGCCGGCGCTATCAAGATCGACTGGAAGACCGACCTGCAGGACCCGGTGCGCCGCGACTTCATCAACAAGTCGCAGTTCGAGGCGCTGCTGTCCGAGCGCGGCATCGGCAACGACGACGTGGTCGTGCTCTACGGCGGCAACAACAACTGGTTCGCCGCGTACGCGTACTGGTACTTCAAGCTGTACGGCCACGGCGACGTCAAGCTGCTCGACGGTGGCCGCAAGAAGTGGGAGCTGGACGCCCGCCCGATGACCACCGAGGTGGCCACCCGCCCCGCCACCCAGTACGTCGCCCAGGAGCCGGACAGCTCGATCCGGGCGTTCCGCGACGAGGTGGTCGCCGCGATCGGCACCCAGAACCTGGTCGACGTCCGCTCGCCCGACGAGTTCGCTGGCAGGCTGCTCGCCCCCGCCCACCTGCCGCAGGAGCAGGCGCAGCGGGCCGGGCACATCCCGACCGCGGTCAGCGTGCCGTGGTCCAAGGCGGCCAACGAGGACGGCACCTTCAAGTCCGACGACGAGCTGCGGGCGCTGTACGCCGAGGCGGGCCTCGAAGACGGCAAGGACACCATCGCGTACTGCCGGATCGGCGAGCGTTCCTCGCACACCTGGTTCGTGCTCAAGGAGCTGCTCGGGCACGCCAACGTGAAGAACTACGACGGATCCTGGACCGAGTACGGCTCGCTCATCGGTGTGCCGGTGGTGCTCGGCGACGAACCTGGAAAGGCGTGATCATGACAGCAGTGACATCGTCGGGCGCAGCGACCTCGTCGGGCTGCGCCGCCCCGGACCAGTCGGCGCCGCTGCCGGCCGGCGTCGACCTGGCCAAGGAGACCGTGATCACCGGCATCGTGCGCTCCGCCGGGGGCGAGGCCGTCGCCGGGGCGTACGTGCGGCTGCTCGACGCCACCGGGGAATTCACCGCCGAGGTGGTGACCTCACCGGCCGGCCAGTTCCGGTTCTTCGCCGCTCCGGGCAGCTGGACCCTGCGGGCCCTGTCCCGGCATGGCAACGGCGATCTGCCGGTGACCGCCACCCAGGGCGTCAACGAGGTGGGTGTCACCGTCGGCAGCTGACCGTCGGCCCGATCCACGACGAGGCCGCCGCCCGGAACCCGTTCCGGCCGGCGGCCTCGTCGTTTGTCCACGGATCCGCACGGCTGTCGGCTGGCCGACAGCGGACCTTCCTTCGCTGTCGTCTCGTCGACAGCGGAAACGGCCGACCGGTGGCGTCACCCCGTCGGTTCTCTGCGTCCGGGCAGCCATTTGCCAGCTGTGACCGCCGACATGACCTTCGCAGTCGACGTACCGGCGCGCGATGACGAACTGACATGATGACGTCACTATCTGGTATTTCCGTGGGTTCGTCGCACACAATTGCTGGTAGCGACGCCCTGGTGAATCGGTCACCAACCGAATCGGCGCTCGCGAAAATCGTTCATTCCACGGGGGGAATCATGCGAAAGACTGTCGGTGGCCTGATCGCGGTGGTGCTAGGTCTGGCTACCTCACTGACCATCGCCGCGCCCGCGAGCGCCGCACCAAGCCTGCGGGTACACAGTGTCCAGTACCACCCGAAGGGCGTCAACGACGGTAGCGGGACGTTCGCCAACCGGGAATGGCTGCAATTGGTCAACCGGGGTAAGGAGGCAATCAACCTGCGCGGCTACACGGTGCACAACAAGAACGGCCGGACGTACCTGTTCGGCGACGTCGTCATCCCTGGGAAAGGCGGCCGGGTGTGGCTGCGTTCCGGCGCTGGCGATGACACCGCGCGGACCGTCTACTGGCACACTGCCGGTTTCGTATGGGCCGCAGACGGCGACAAGGCGTTCCTGCGGAACCGGAAAGGACAAGTTCTGCACACCTGCTCCTGGACCTACGCGAAGAACCGGGACTGGGTGCGATGCCCGGTCAGCCCGTGACCAGCCCGGGGTGACCGCCGGCGGGTGCCGGGCCAGAGCTGGGCTGGCCCGGCACCCGTCCTTTCCGTTCGGCACTACCTCAGGTGCGACGCTGCCGGTCAGATCCCGCTCAGCCGGGCCGGGCAGGGATCGACCGGATCGAGCACCGAGTCGACCGTGGTGACGATCCCGGCCGGCAACCGGTGTCGGCCAGCCTGCGGCACCCAACCGTCCTTCGCGGTGATGATCTCGTACTGCCCGCGCGGCAGCCAGTACGCGTAGCCGCCCGCGGCGTCGGTGCGCAACGTGTAGCCGGTTCCCGGATCGGTCCGCGAGTTGAGCCGGATGGTCGCCCCGGCCACACCGACCTCGACCCCGGCGCAGCTGACACCGGAGACGGTGCCCTGGACCTTCGCCCAGGACGCCGGCGGTGACACGTTCATCTGCACGCCGACGGTGCCCACCGGGTACGGGGTGTTCGAGCGCAACCCGAGAGTGGCGGTGTACCGACCCGGCTGGACCACCCCGGCGTCCGCGGTGGCCGCCAGCGTGACGGTCACCCTGCGGGTCGCCCCGGGAGCCAGGGTGAAGGCGGTCGGGCTGCTGGACAGCCAGCCGACGTCCGACGCGGCGTCACACAACTCCAACCCGGCCAGCACCTCGACGTGCGTCGACCCGACGAACGACGTCGGCGACCCACCGATCTTGTACGCGCCGCAGGCACCGGCGCCCCGGTAGCGGGCGAACTGGGTGTTCGGCAGGTCCCGCCAGGTGCCGGCGGCCGGGTCGAAGCCGACCGTCCGGTTCGTCACCGTGGTCGACGCCCCGGTGACCCCGCCGGCAATCACCAGCAGGCCGCCCGCCGCCGCGAACTGGCCGCCCCACAGGTCCAGCGGCAGGTCCGGCAGCGGGCTCCAGGCGTCGACCGCCGGGTCGTAGGCGTACGCCGAGCGGTACTCGACCGCACCGGCTCCACCGGCGCAGTAGGCCCGCTCGCCGATCCCACCGCAGGCCAGCCAGGAGGCGGCCACCGGGTAGTCGGCGCGGGCCCGGAACGTGCCGGCGGCCGTGTCGAAGGCCAGCACCGTGCGGGAGTCGGTGCAGGTGCCGTCGGTACAGCCGCCGATCAGGTAGACGGTGTCGCCGATCACGGCGGAACCGGACGCCGCCCGGGGAGCCGGGCTGGTCGTCCCGAGAGTGGCCCAGGCGCCGATCGCCGGATCGAACATGTCCACGCTGGCCACCGGCGTACCGCCGGCACCCCAGCCGCCGAAGACGTAGAGCTTGCCGCCGGCCGCAGCCAGCACCGGCTTGCTGCGGGCCGTCGGCAGGTCGGGCAGGGCGCTCCAGGCGTCGGTGACCGGGTCGTACACCCAGGCGTCGCGCTCGGTGCCGGTGGTGCTGCCACCGGCGACCGAGTAGACCTTGCCGCCGAGGGTGGCCGCCGCGTTGTCGAAGACCGCGGTCGGGTGGTCCGGAGCCCGGGTCCACGCCTCGTCGACCGCCGGGGCGGCACTGATCCGGGTCGGTGCCGCCGCTGCCGCAGCACCGTACGCCTGACCCTGCCAAGCCTTGCTGATCCCCTTGACCCGGTGTTCGGCCAGCTCCGCACCGGTACGCGAGAGCAGTTCGAAACCACTGCCGGCGGCGAGCATCTCCACGTCGGCCGGCGCGCTACCGGTGTTGGTCACTGTGACGGTGGCCTTGCGGGTGCTGCCGTACGGCTGGTGGGAGATCACCGGGCTGGTCGGGCTGAGCACCACCCGGCCGGCCTTGACCGAGAAGTCGGCGCGTCGGGCACCATCGGCGACCACCGTCACCGTGCGGCTGCGCACCTGGTACGGCGCCCGGGTGGCGGTGAACTCCTGCTCCCCGACCAGCGGGGAGAACAGTTGGTAGAAGCCGTCGGCCAGGGCCGGGTCGGCCGGCGTGGCGGCGGCGACCGCCCGGATGGTCGGGTCGGTGGCGCTGGCCACGGTGACCCCGTTCAGCGCCGCCCCGGTGTTGTGGTCGGTCGTGTTGCCGACCAGCAGGGCACCGGGTTGCGGGGCGCAGCTGCGGTCGACCACCTCGACGTCGTCTACCTGCCACCACCAGGCGTAGGTGCCCTGGTAGCGGAACCGGGCCAGCACCTGCTCGGCGCCGGCCAGCCCGGTCAGCGGGATCTCCTCGACGCGTGGGCCGCGCCGGCTGGCGGTCTGGTGCCACACGCTGGTCCAGGTGGTGCCGCCGTCGACGGAGACGCCCACCTCGGCGCGGTCGGTGAAGCCGACCGCCCGCCAGTCGCTGGCGAACCGCAGGTACGGGGCGTCCGCCCCGGACAGGTCCAGCGTCGGGGTGACCAGGTCGGTGTCCTGGGTCCGGCCGACGCCGAGCGCGTCACTGTCGAGGTTGGCGAAGCCGCCGGCACCGCCGGTGAGGTTTCCGCGCGAGCCGATGTCGGTGAACTCCCAGCCGCCGCCGGTGGTGTGCTCCACCACCGACCAGCCAACCGGGGTTTCGGCGCCGGCGAAGTCCTCGGCGAGCAGCGGATCACTGAAGCTGGCCGCGTACCCGGGGGCGACGCAGTCGGCGGTGACCGCCACAGCGAGGTTCACCGTACGGTCGGTCTCGCCGGCCGGCACCTCGACCCGGGTCTGCCGGTAGCCCGGCAGGGTCGCGGTGGCCACCAGCGACAGCGTGGTGCCGCCGGGCACGGTCAGGGTGTAGCGGCCGGTGGCCGGGTCGGTGAAGGTGACCGCTCCCGGCTGGCCGTCCACTTCGATCTTGGCGTACAGCGGCCAACCGTGGCCGGAGCCGTCGGTGACCCGCCCGGTGAGGGTGACCACGGTGGTCGCTTCGAGGTCGAAGCCCTGCGTGACGGTGCCGTCCTCGGTGACGGTGACGGTGGCGGTGGCCGGTTGGTAGCCGAACGCGCTGGCGGTGAGGGTGTGCTCGCCGGGCGGCAGGGTCAGCGTGTAGCTGCCGTCGGCCGCGCTGGTGACGCTGCGCTCGTCGGTGGCCACGGTCGCGCCGGCCAGCGGTCCGCCGTCGCCGGTGACGACGCCGGTGACCCGGCCGGCGGGTCCGCGCGGCGCCGAGTCGACGACAGCGTACGCGTCGAGCCGCCCTTCGCCGAAGTTGTTGTTGTTGGCCGCGGTCCCGCCGCAGCTGGTGTCGTCGGTGTCGATCGCGGTGCCGTCGAGCAGGGCCCGGGTGGCGGCGAGGTCGCCGTGCAGGGTCGGCGCCGCCGACCAGGCCAGCGCGACGGTGGCGGCCACGTGCGGGGAGGCCATCGAGGTGCCGCTGTACGCCGCGTACCCGCCTCCGGGGACGCTGGAGCGGACCGCGGTGCCCGGTGCCGCGATGTTCGGCTTGACCGCGCCGTCGACCAGCGACGCGCCCCGGCTGGACCGGGCGGCGATCACGTTGTTGACGTCGTAGTTGCCGGTCGCGTACGCCTGCGGGTAGTCGCCGGGGGAGCTGGCGGTGCCGCAGGCCGGGCCGTCGTTGCCGATGGCGAAGGCGGGGAAGATACCGGCGGCGACCCAGGCGTCGACGGTCTGCCGGTACCAGGGGTCGTTCTGGCCGCCGCCCCACGAGTTGTTGACCACGTCGGCGCGCAGGTCCGGTCGCGGGTTGGCGCCGGCGCTGTCGGTCGGGGCGAGCACCCACTGGCCGGCGGCGAGCAGCGAGGCGTCCGAGCAGGTGTCGACCTCGCAGCCCTTGGCGGCGATCCAGCGGGCGCCCGGGGCGACACCGGTCTGGTTGGTGCCGCCGTCGTCGCCGGTCATCGTGCCGGTGACGTGGGTGCCGTGGCCGTTGTTGTCGCACGGGGTGCCGGCCGGGCAGATGCCGGTGGGGTCGAACCAGTTGTAGGCGTGGTCGTATCCGCCGGCACCGTCGGCACCCCGGTAGCTGGCGGCCAGCGCAGGGTGGTCGTGCTGGACGCCGCTGTCGATGGTGGCGACCACGATTCCCTCGCCGCGGGTGCCGAACTCCGACCATACCTGTGGGGCGCGGACGTTGGTGAGGTTCCACTCGACGGCGGTGGTGCCCGCTTCGTCACCGGTCACCGGGGCCGCCGGTTCCGGGGTGAGCAGCGGGTAGCTGCGGGTCAGCTCCAGCCGTTGCACCTCGGGCAGCGCGGCGATCTGGTCGGCGAGCTCACGGTCGCCGGTGACCCGGACCGCGTTGGCGATCCAGTACGCGGTGTAGTCGGCCTTGTGCTTGTCCAGCAGTCGCCGCAGGTCCTGCTGGCTGTGCTCGGCGGTGTCGGTCAGTTCGTGGAACACGGCGGCGGCGCGGGCGTCGGCGCGGCGACCGCCGGCCGGCAGCCCGGCCCCAGCGGCGCTGACCGCCCGGGGCAGGTCGGCCTGTTCCCGCAGGTAGACCAGGAAGTCGGTGGTGCCGTGCCGGTCCAGGTTGGCGGCGAGTTCGGCGCTGATCTGCGCGGTGGTTGCGGTCGACGCTGACGTCGCGGTGGTCTGCGGCGGCGCGGCCGAGGCGGTGGCCGGCTGGGCGGTGACCGCGAGCAGCGCGACCAGCCCGATGGCGACCGCGTGACGCAGCCCCGTCCCTCGATGGTCGCCGTGGCGATGTCCGGTACGTCGGCGAGGCAGGTCGACCACACGGTCCCCCCATGCTCGTGGCGACCCGAGCTGGTCGGGACCGCCGGACCGGCGGACCGGAAGCCCGGAGTCCGCCCCGTACGTGGAGAAACTTGATCTACGGGCAGTCCTCGCACGACGGCTACGAGTCATGCTTTAGCGGCTGCGGTCGGTGATCAATGGGATGTGTCGGGCAGTTTTCAGGCAGTAGCCGGACAGTTTGTGGTCGAGCGTCGGGCCGGACTGGTATCGGTAACTGTCGCTGTTGACTCCGGCGACTAAACGGCGTTGTCTGATGACACGCAGCTACCTGGGGAGGAATGCGGTGGTCAACGGTGAGGTGCCACTGGTGGTGTGTGTCACCGCTGACGTCGCGGTTCGTGAGCGGGTCGTGAGACGGCTCGACGACTGCGGCACGGTAGTGATATGTGCTGATTTAGCCGAGTTGAGGGCGATGCTCTTTCCGCCCGTACCGGTGGAGACTCCGGCACCGACGGCACCGGTCGTTCTCGGCGACCTGGTCGTCGACGTGCCCGGTCACCTGGTCACCTGGCAGGGTGAACAGCTGGCACTGACCCGCCTGGAGCGGGAACTACTCGCCCGGCTGGCCACCCCGCCGGTGGTGGTCTGGACCTACGAGCGGCTCTTCGGCACGGTCTGGGGTGGTGCCTACCTCGGTGACACCGCCATCCTGCACTCCGCCGTCAAACGGTTGCGTCGCAAGTTGCGTAGCGCCGGCGGCGGGCTGGAGATCCAGACGGTACGCGGGGTCGGCTACCGGCTGGCCAGTCCGGCGACCCCGGATCTGGCCGACGGCTCGGTCGGCGATTCGGCCCACGATCCGGTCGACGACGAGTCAGATCCGGACTATTCGGATGTCGATCCGGCGTTGACCCCGCTGGCTGCGGCCGGAGCGGGGACCCAGCACCTGCTGGAGCAACGCTCCGCGCAGGCGGTGGATCAGCGGGTGGGAATGCCGGTCTAGCGGCAGTTCAGCCGTCGGCCCGAATCGAGGCTCGGCCGACGGACAAGGCGGGCGGGTCGGAACCACCCTGGTCGGCACCTGGCACGATGGCCGGGTGAGTGCCGACCCGCCACCAGATCCGTCCGTCCGGCCAGTGGCCGGGCAACTGCCAGCGGTGGCCTGGCCGCCTGCGGTGGGTACCCCGTCGCCAGTCGAGGAGCGGCCCCGACCACGTCGACGCTGGCGTTGGCTGCTGGTGGCTGCCGTGACGGCGTGGAGCGTGCTACTGGTCGGCCTGGCCGTCGGATCCGTCCGGCACGACACCCCGACCGTGCGCGAGCAGCACGACATCGCCGAGGCCCGTCCGGTGGTCGATCGGGCGGCGATCGATCTCACGGCGGCGGTCGGTGACGCTGGCGTGCTGGTCGTCGGCGCGGAGGAGATCCGCGAGAGCTGCCGGATCACCCCAGTGCGACCCGGCGCGGAGCTGACCCGGTTGCTCACCGCGTACACGGCGGCCGACTCGGGCCCCGAGTTGGTGGACCGGGTCGCGCGGCAACTGCCGGCCAGCTACGCGGCGCGGGCCCGGCACGGCGGCGCGGCCGGCGGATCGAGGTTCGGTGCCGACGCGGGCGACTTCGTCGTCGTCCGGGGCGAGCTGACCGCCCCCGGTGTCGTCGAGTTCCGGATCACCACCGGCTGTCGGCCGACATCGGGTCAGTTCCAGAGCGCCGCGGCCGATCCCCGACCGGGAACCACTCCCGGCGTGCGGGCACGCAGTGCCGCCGAGGTACTGGCGTTCACCTTCCAGACGGCCGAGGTGCGGGCCGAGTCGTCGGTGGAGCTGGCCTGCCCGAACGGTGAACTCCTGCGCAGCCAGGTGGTGACGGCGGCGACCACGGCGGAGTCCGACGAGTGGGCGGCCGAAGCCTTCACCTTGCCGCACTCCACTGTCGTTTCCGAGCGGTCGCCGCTGTTCGTGCACCGGTACGGCACCCAGGGCAGCGTGGTGCGGGTCGACGGCGACAGTCTCTGGATCGCCTCGACCGTCTTCGGTTGCTGAGTATCCACGCTCAGGACCGGCGACCGGCGACCGGCGACCGGCGACCGGCGCGCGGCGCGCGGCGAGGCTGGGAGCCATGACCGAACTCACGTCTCGCGACGATCTTGCGCTCATCGAGAGCTTTTGTCCGATCTGTCCATCGATAACTGCAAGATCGTCGTGATCATGGGTGGGGGTGGGTTCAGTAGACGAGGGCCTGGCTGTCGTCGGCCATGATCTCCTCGACGAAGACGGCCGCCCCGGCGATGCGTACGCCGGGCAGCACGTCGTCCGGGCCGATCCGGCGACGGGCGGCGCACTGCGTACAGACTGTCACCCTGCCCCCACTGGCCAGTACCGCGTCCAGCAGGTCAGGCAACGGGGCCGAGTGCGGCAGGTCGAACTCGGCGGCCCGGCCAGGCAGTCCGAACCAGGCCGATTCACCGGTCAGCCACAGCGACACCTCGATGCCGGCCGCAGCGGCGGTGCCCGCTACGGTGAACGCTTGGGCGCACCGCTCCGGCTCGTCCGAGCCGGCGGTCGCCTTCACGACGAGAATGCGAGCCATGCGGCCAGCATAGGATGACCTTGTCATGGTTACCGAGATCGGGTTCGTCAGCCTGCTGGTGGCGGGACTGGGCGCGCTCGCCGGTGGCCTGGTCTACCTCGCGGTCCGCATCTGCCGTGGACGCTGGTGAGAGGCGGAGAATCGATGAGCGCGAGCAGCGCCCCCGACGCGGGGCAGTCCGGCGCACCGGAGAGCCCACCCCGGCCGCCGTGGCTGGACGCTCCGCCGGTGGACCCGTATCCGTACGAGGAGAGCCACGACCTGCGCGTCGGCCCGAAGCTGCACCCGGCGCTGAATGCCCTGCTGCCCTACATCGGGGTGTGGCGCGGGCGCGGTGGTGGCACCTACCCGACCATCGAGAACTTCGACTATGCGCAGGAGATCCGGCTCAGCCACGACGGCCGGCCCTTCCTGCGGTACGAGTCGCGGGCCTGGCTGCTCGACGACGAGTCCCGCCCGGTACGCCCGGCGGGCCGCGAGGTCGGCTGGTGGCGGGCGGTGACCGACGCCGAAGGGCGGGCCACCGGTGAGCTGGAAGCGACGATGATGACCCCGACCGGGGTGATGGAGCTCTACCTGGGCCGGATCACCGGCGTGCGGGTCGAGTTGGCCACCGACGCCGTGGTGCGTACCGGCACCGCCAAGGAGGTCACCGCCGGGCACCGGCTGTTCGGCATCGTCGACGGTGCCCTGCTGTACGCGCAGGAGATGGCGGCGGTCGGCCAGCCACTGTCCCCGCACCTGTCGGCCCGGCTGATCCGGGTCGCGGGCTGACGTCGTGGACACGGCGGCCCGGTGTGACAGCGTTATGATGTGAACGGTGGCTGACTCTTCGCTGGCTGAGGTGCTGCGCTCGCGTGGGCTGCGGCTCACCGCACAGCGCCAGTTGATCCTGGAGGCGGTGCACGAGCTGGGGCACGCCACCCCGGAGCAGGTGCACAACGCGGTGCGTGAGGTCGCCGCCGGGGTCAACATCACCACCATCTACCGCACCTTGGAGCTGCTCGAAGAGCTGGGCCTGGTCACCCACGCCCACCTGTCGCACGGCTCACCGACCTTCCACCCGGTGACCGACGACCAGCACGTGCACCTGGTCTGCCGGTTCTGCAAGTCGGTCTCGGAGATGGACCCGGCGCTGGCCGAGCCGCTGATCGCCGCGTTGGCCAAGGAGCAGGGCTTCAAGGTCGACATCGGGCACATGGCCTTGTTCGGCACCTGCGAGCGCTGCGGAGACAAATCATGATGAATCTGCCTGGTGCGGTGGACATCGCCGCCGTTGTCCCCGGGTCCCGCGACGCCGGGGTGGCCGCCCACTACGGCGACCCGATGCGTGAGCAGCGCCGACTGGCCACCGAGGTCGGCCTGGTCGACCGGAGCAACCGTGGCGTGCTGGCGGTGCCGGGCGTGGAGCGGATCGGCTGGCTGCACACCCTGACCACCCAGCACCTGGCGACGTTGCGCGCCGGGCAGGGCACCGAGTTGCTGGTGCTCTCCCCGAACGGGCACGTCGAACAGCACGCCATGGTCGCCGAGGACGGTGCCACCACCTGGCTGGACACCGAGCCGCTGATGGCCGACGAGCTGCTGGCGTACCTGTTGAAGATGCGCTTCTTCGCCCAGGTCGACCCGGCGGTGGTGACCGCCGACTGGGCGCTGCTGTCGCTGGTCGGCCCGGGTGCGGTCGAGGCCGTCGGCCGGCTGGGCGTGACCGGGCTGGCCGAGCCGGACCTGCTCGCGGTGCCGGGCCCGAAGTTCGCCGCCGGGTCGCTGCCCGGCCGACCGACCACGCTGTACGCGGTGACGGCGCTGCCGGCCGACGGCCCGTACGCGGGTGGCTGGGCGCGGCGGGTGCCGCTCGGGGTCGACCTGTTGGTGCCCCGGGCCGCGATGCCGCAGCTGGTGGCCGCGTCGACCGGCGCGGGGATCACCCCGGCCGGTCTGTGGGCGTACGAGGCGGTCCGGGTCGAATCGCGTACCCCGAGGGTCGGTCTGGAGACCGATCACCGGGCCATCCCGGCGGAGGTCGGCCTGCTCGGGCCGGCGGTCCACCTGGACAAGGGCTGCTACCGGGGGCAGGAGACCGTCGCCCGGGTGCACAACCTGGGCCGACCGCCACGCCGGCTGGTGCTGCTGCACCTGGACGGGGTCGTCAGCGACACCCCGCCGGACGCCGGCACGCCGTTGACGCTCGACGGACGCGCGGTCGGCTTCGTCGGCACCGCGGTGCGCCACCACGAGCTCGGCATGGTCGCCCTCGCGGTGCTCAAGCGCAACGTGCCGGACGATGCCGAACTGCGCGCCGGCGAGTTCGTCGCGGCCATCGAGCCCTGACCATCACGTCCGGCGGCAACATCCCGTCCGACCGTGCGTCGGGCGCATCGGGCCTGGCCCTGATCGGCGCGGGGGCGGCTGGCCCTGATCTTGCGGCGTCCGATGTGCGAGGATCGCCGGATGACGACAACGACGTTGATCACGGTCGCCCCGACCGGCGCCGAGTCGGCCAAGAGCGAGGCGCCGGCCCTGCCGGTGACCCTCGACGAGCTGCTGCGTACGGCGATCGAATGCGAGGCGATCGGCGCCTCGGTGATCCACGTCCATGTCCGGGACGACGCTGCCGCTCCCACCCTCGACCAGGGTCGGCTGCGGGCCACCGTCGAGGCGCTGCGCGAGCGGACCGACCTGATCGTCCAGCTCTCCACCGGCGGCGCGGTCACCGACCCGGAAGCCGACCGGCTGGCCGTGCTCGACGCCGGCCCGGAGATGGCGTCCTGCACGATGGGCACCGTCAACTTCGGTGACGACGTGTTCCTCAACCGCTGGGAGTTCATCGTCGAGTTGCACACCCGGATGCAGGACCGGGGGATTGTGCCCGAGTACGAGATCTTCGATCTGGGGCAGCTCGCGGCGTTACGACGGCTGCTCGACCGCCACGGGCTGCCTGCTGGCGGGCACGTGCACGTCGATCTGGTGATGGGGGTGCCGGGCGGGATGCCGGGCACGGTGGCGGCGCTGGTCGCCTGCCGGCAGGCGATGCGGGACCTGCCGGCCGGCAGCACCTTCTCCGCGACCGGTATCGGCCGCGCCAGTCTGCCGGTGATGTTCGCGGCGCTGGCCGACGGCGGGCATCTGCGGGTCGGCATGGAGGACACCTTGAGTTACGCCAAGGGGCGCCCGGTGGAGTCGAACATGCAGTTGGTGGCGCGGGCGGTCAGCCTGGCGCAGTTGGCGCAGCGCCCGCCGGCCACTCCGGCCCAGGCGCGGGAACTGTTGGGGGTGGGGGCGAAGTGACCGGGTCCGGTGTGGTGACGGCCCGACCCCGATACGCCGGTGGGACGCCGTTGGTGGAGGTGGTCCGTTCCGGTTTCGCCGAGAGCCGGCACCTCGGCTCACTGGTGGCGCTCGACGGCGACGGCCGGGTACGCGAGCAGGTCGGCGACGTCACGTCGCCGGTGTTTCCCCGGTCGGCGAACAAGCCGCTGCAGGCCATCGGCATGCTCCGGGCCGGGCTGCGGCTGGCCGACCCGGCCGACCTGGCTCTGGTCTGTGCCAGCCACAGTGGCGAGGACTTCCATCTGGCCCGGGTCGCGGCGCTGCTGCGTAGCGTCGGGTTGACCGAAGCGGCGCTGCGGTGCCCCCCGGACCTGCCGGCCGGGGAAGCGGCGGCGGCCGCCGTACTGCGCACCGGCGGCGGTCCGAGCCGGTTGCAGATGAACTGCTCCGGCAAGCATGCCGGAATGCTGCTGACCTGCCGGGCCGCCGGCTGGTCGGCGGAGGAGTACTGGCATCCGGAGCACCCGCTACAGGAGCAGATCCGGGCCGCCGTCGAGGAGTTCGCCGGTGAGCCGGCCGGCGCTGTCGGGGTGGATGGCTGCGGTGCGCCGGTGCTGGCGTTGTCGCTCACGGCGGTGGCGCGGGCGTTCCTGCGGCTGGTGAACGGCACGCCCGGCTCGGTGGAACGGACCGTCGCCGACGCGATGCGGGCGCATCCGGAGCTGGTCGGCGGCACCGGCCGCGCGGACACCCGGTTGATGCGGGCGGTGCCGGGCCTGTTGGCGAAGGTCGGCGCGGAGGGCGTGTTGGCGGTGGCCGTGCCGGGGTTCGGAGCGGTCGCCGTCAAGATCGACGATGGGGCGATGCGGGCGACGGTGCCGCCGGTGGTGGCGGCGCTGCGCCGGCTCGGTGTCGGCGACGACGAATCGGCGCAGCCGGCCTTCACCGAGCTGGCCGGGCCACCGGTGGTCGGCGGCGGCCAGCCGGTCGGCATACTGCGCGCCCTGCGCTGAACCCGTGCCGAGCGGGTGCACCGCGCTGACCGCCGGGTTCAGTTCGTCTGGGTGGCCAGGAAGTCGCGTAGCGCTGCGTTGACCTCGTCGGGTCGTTCCAGCGGTAGCAGATGCGCCGCGCCGGGCACGTCGGGCAGCCGTCGGGCGAGTGGGATACCGGCGGCGAGCAGGTCGGCCAACGCCGGGATCTCGCCGACGTCGAGCGCGCCGGCACCGACCAGCACCGGTACGCCGATCTCGCCGAGCCGCCGCGCCGCCGGTGGGTCGAGTTCGTGCTGGGTGACGTCGCCGAGGGCGGCTTCGGCGGCGAGAGCACGCCGGTCCATCTCCCGGGCGAGGGCGAGTAGATCCGGGTCGACCTCGGCTGGCTGCCGGTGCGGACCGACGACCCAGAACCGGACCTCGGCGTCGGCCATCGCGTCCAGGTCCGTCCGGTCCACCTGCCCGACCAGGTCGTCCCAGAGCTGTTCGGCGTCGTCAGACCAGTCGTGGCCGCCGAGCGCGGAGCCGAACAGGGCCAGGGCCGTGACCCGGCCCGGGTGGGCGAGTGCCACGTCGAGCGCCACCGCGCCGCCGAACGAGCAGCCGACGAGCGCGGCGCGGGCGACTCCGAGCGAGTCCAGCAGCCCGATCACGTCGTCGTGGTGGGCGAACGGGGCCGCCGGCAGGTCCGATTCGCCGTACCCGCGCAGGTCCATGGCGATCAGCCGGTGCCGGTCGCGCAGCGCGGCGAGCTGCGCCCGCCACATCCGGCGATCGGCGATGCCGGCATGGATCAGCAGTACGGGTGGCCCGTCGCCGGTCTCGTCGTAGCTGATCGTCGCGTCGCCTACTCGGATCGATGCCATCGTTCGGTGAGCCTAGCGGTGGACGACGGAGCCGGGCGCCCGAGATCCGGGTGACGCCGCTAACTTTCGCAAGCATTCGCTAGCAGTTGCAAGCGGATGGGGCTACCGTCGAGCCATGGCCACACCGAAGGACCTGCCTCGCGACATCGGGGGTTTCATCCGCGACCTGCGGCACAACGCCCGCATCTCGCTGCGGCAACTCGCCGAGCAGACCGGCGTGAGCAACCCCTATCTCAGCCAGGTCGAGCGTGGCCTGCGCAAGCCCAGCGCCGAGGTGCTGCAGCAACTCGCCAGCGCCCTACGGGTCTCCACCCCGGTGATGTACCTGCGGGCCGGGCTGCTCGACGACAAGGACGGCCAGGGTGTCCTGGCCTCCATCGCCGCCGATACCGAGCTGACGATGGCGCAGAAGCAGTCGCTGAGCCAGATCTACGAGACGTTCCGCCGGGAGAACTCGCGGCACGCCGAGCCGGACACGAGCACCCAGGCCGGCCCTGACGACAAGGCGGGTCCCGAGGCCGCCGCCGAGCGGGCCGAGGAGCAGACCCTGCAGTCGGTCGCGGTTGCCGAGGCCGGCGCGGCGCCCGCTCCGGCCGCCGAGAAGCAGCCGGCGGATCCGCCGAAGAAGACCACCTCCCGGCGTCGTGCGCCCCGCGCCGGAACAACCGATCAGGCCGCCGCGACGGCC
The DNA here is from genome assembly GCF_048060115.1 of Micromonospora sp. LOL_023. Taxonomy (NCBI): domain Bacteria; kingdom Bacillati; phylum Actinomycetota; class Actinomycetes; order Micromonosporales; family Micromonosporaceae; genus Micromonospora; species Micromonospora sp. LOL_023. The sequence goes on along the minus strand of NZ_JBHMIM010000048.1, from coordinate 17,619 downwards.
AAGAAGGAGAAGCCATGAGCGAGCCGAAGACCAAGCGAATCCCCGCCCCGCTGTACGCCGTCGCCGGCGTCGGTGACCTGGCGTACCAGCAGCTGCGCAAGCTGCCGGAGACCGTGACCGAGCTGACCGGAAAGGCGACCGGCACCACCGCCGAGCTGCGTACCAAGGCCGTGCAGACCACCGCTGAGCTGCGTGAGCGCGCCAACAGCGGTACCGAGTTGGAGCGGCTGCGGGCCGTGGCGCTGCGCAACCGCGACGCGGTGGTGGCCGGGGCGCACTCCGCCGGTCAGCGCGCGGTGGCGATCTACGGCTCCCTGGTCGCGCACGGCGAGCGGGTCGTCGGCACCGGCGTGGTCCGTGCGGCCGACACGGTCAACGCCGACATGGAGGCCACCGAGGCCCCGGCCCAGGTCGCCGCCGTGCCACAGCCGACCCCGGCGGCAGCCGCACCTGCGGCGACCGACGAGGCCGAGTCCCCGGCAGCGACCGGGACCCCGGCGACGGTCGACGGAGCCAAGCCGGCCAAGCGCAACCGTCCCGCCAAGTAGTCCGTCCCGCCAAGTAGGCCAGCCCGCGGCCCGGATGCAGGTGGCACGCATCCGGGCCGCGCGGCTTAAGCTTTGGACATGGACCTTGCCGCGCCACAGTTCTACGTCGAAGTCCAGTACGTCCTCAACCTGGTGGTGTTCGTCTTCGCACTCGTGGTTCAGGGTGTCGCGCTGGTGCACTGCGTCACCCAGAAGGGCGAGGCGTTTCCGGCGATCGGCACCCTGCCCAAGGGTGCCTGGCTTGCCATCCTCGGCGTCTGCCTGTTGCTCACCCTGCTGTTCCAGATCAGCCTCTTCGGGCTGATCGGGATCGCCGCCGGGCTGATCTATCTGCTCGATGTACGGGTCGGGCTGCGGGACATAACCGACGGCAGAGGCTCCTGGTGAGAGACTTCCGCTGGCCGCCGCCACCGGACGGCGGTCCGCGTACCTACGGGCCCGGCCCATCCGCCCCCCGCACCGGCCGCCCGGCGCTGCCCGACCCGGAGACCGAGGTCGTCGCCACCCCGCACGGCGTTGAGCTGGAGCGGCTGGTCACCGGAGCGGGCGAGCCGGCCACCGTCTTCGCCCACGGGCTGGCCCACGGCATCGCCACCACCCGGCCGCTGGGCAGCGGCGTCGCCGGGCGCAAGGTGTTCTTCCAGTTCCGTGGACACGGGCGGTCCGCCGTCCCGGCCGGTCCGTGGGGCTACCCCGACCTGGCCCGGGATCTGCGGGCCATCGCCGACCTCGCCGGAGCCAGCCGGGCCGTGGGCATGAGCCTCGGGGCGGGTGCCCTGGCCCGGTTGCTCACCGACAGCCCGCAGCGGTTCGAGCGGATGGTGTTCTTCCTGCCGGCGGCCTTCGACACCGGCCGCCCGTCGGCCGCCCGGCAACGCGTCGCCGAGCTGGTCACCGCCGTCAACGAAGGCGACGTGTCCGGGGTGGCCGAGGTGATCGCCGCGGAAACCCCGATGCAGGTGCGTAACACCCCCGGTGCCTGGGCCTACCTGCGTACCCGGATCGACCAGCTGCTCCGCGACGGCCTGGCCACCGAGTTGGTCGACCTCGCCGAGGCGGCGCCGGTGCCGGATCCGGCGGCGCTGCGCGCGGTCACCGCCCGGGTCCTGGTGATCGGCTGTCTCGGCGACGACCAGCACCCGGTCGAGGCGGCCGAGCGCCTCGCCGCCGCCATCCCCGGGGCGGCCCTGCACGTCTACGACCGACCGGGCGTGCTCTGGAACCACCGCACCGACCTGCGGCAACGTGTCTCCGGTTTTCTCAACGACCCGGCCTAGAACCGATCCGGCCTAGAACCGATCCGGCCCGGCCGCGGCGTCACCAGTCGGCCTGCCCACGGCGGCCACCGCCAGCGCGGCGACCACGCAGCAGGCGGCTACCGTCGCCCAGACCACCGGGTAACTGCCGGTGGCCTCGCGTAGCAACGCGGCCCCGAGCGGGGCCAGCGCGGTCACCAGGGTTATCGGCACGACCAGCACCGCCGAGATGGTGGCGAACCCGGTGGTGCCGAACAGTTCGCTGAGCAGGGTCGGTCGGGCTATGGTCGCCACCCCGAAGCCGAGTCCGAAGCAGACGATGCCGGCGATCGCGCCGGGCACCCCGGCGGCGACCGCCGGCAGCACGCCGGCCGCCACCGCCTGCAGGGCGAACACGCTGGCGGTGACCGTGGTCGGGGTCCGCCAACGTTGCAGAGCGGTCACCATGATCCGCCCGGCGACCGACAGCACGCCGAGCAGTCCGGTGAGGCTCGCCGCGAACGTGGCGCTGTGCCCTACGTACTGCAGGTAGCTGACCAGGTGGATGGTGACGGTGACCAGCCCGGCGGCGTGGGCGACGAACGCGGTCGCCAGCAGCCAGAACCGGCGGTCCCGGACCGCCCGATGCAGCGCCGCCCGACCCGGATCCGGTGCCTGAGCCGGATCCGCCGACCGCCGCCGGCTGCGCGTTCGCTCTGTCCGCGCCGTCGGTTGGACCGCCGGCCGGGTCGTGCTGGCGTACGGCGGGTGCCGGATCACCGCGGCGTGCAACGGTACGGTGAGGGCGCCGTACACGGCGGCCAGGGCCAGCGCGGTGACCCGCCAGCCGTACCGGTCGACCAGCAACCCGGTCAACGGCAGGAAGATCGTGCTGGCGAAGCCGGCCACCAGCGTCACGGCCAGCAGGGCGGTGGACCGACGGGCGGCGTCGAACCAGCTGACCACCACGGCGAAGGCCGACTCGTAGAGCACCAGGGCGCCCACCGCGCCGATCCCCGTCCACACCAGATACAGCCCGATCAGCGTGTCGACCTGGGAGAAGCCGGCCAGCAGCAGAGTGCCGGCGATCGATCCGACGGTCATCGACCCCCGCCCGCCGTGTCGGTCCAGCCAACGACCGACCGGTACCGCGAGTGCGGCACCGGCCAGCACCGACGTGGTGAACGCGCCGGTCGCCTGGATCTGGGTGACGCCGAGGCCGGCGGCTACCGCCGGCAGGAAGACCGGGAACGAGTAGTAGAGGGTGCCGTAACCGACCGTCTGCGTGACCGCCAGCGCCGCCACGATCCACCAGGCCCGGCGGTACGGGGACCGGCCGGTGCCGCCGGGCTGGGTCGGCGGCACCGATGTGGCGGCGTCGGCGCTGGTGGTGGCGGTCAACCGCAGCAGCCGCCGGACCCGGCCGGCTGGGCCGCCGCAGCGGACTGCGGGTCGTCGTCGACCCGATCATCGGTGAGCGTCACCGAGCAGACGCCGGTCTCCGGCAGGTCGAGTTGGACGTCCCGGGCGGAGGTCCAGTCGCCGGCCAGCGCCGCCGCGATCGAGCGGACCTGCTCGTAGCCGGTGGCCATCAGGAACGTCGGCGCCCGGCCGTAGCTCTTCATCCCGACCGGGTAGTAGCCGGGCTCCGGCTGGGTCAGTTCGTCCACGCCGTGCGGCCGTACGGTGCCGCAGGAGTGCTCGTTCGGGTCGATCAGCGGGGCGAGTACCCGGCTGCAGCCCAGCGCCGGGTCCAGGTCCAGTCGTAGCTCGTCGGCGATCCGGTGGTCGGGCCGGAAGCCGGTGGCCGACACGATCCGGTCGGCGGTCAGCGTACGGCCGTCGGTGGCGACCAGTTCGACGCCGGTGTCGTCGACGGTCCGTACGGCGTGTACACCGAACCCGGTGACCAGCTCGACGCGGCCGGAATCGACCAGCAGCCGCAGTCCGGTGCCGAGCTCGCCGCGACCGGGCAGCGCGTCGGCGTCGCCGCCGCCGACCGCACGGTCGATGGTGCTGCCCCGGGTGACCCAGGTGATCCGGGTGTCCGGCTCCTGCCCGGCCAGCTCGGCGAGGGCCAGCAGGGTGTTGGCGGCGGAGTGGCCGGCGCCGACGACGATGGTGTGCCGGCCGGCGTGGTCGACCCGGTCGGCACCGAGCACGTCCGGCAGGGCGGCACTGACCAGGTGGGCGGCCTGCGATTCGCCGTGGGCGGGCAGCCCGTTGGCACCGAGGACGTTCGGGGTGTCCCAGGTGCCGGAGGAGTCGAGGACGGCGCTGGCGCTGATCTCCGTACCGTCGGCGAGCCGGACCACGAACGGAGCCTGCTCCCGGCCGGCGGTGCGGATCCGGTCGATGCCGGCGCGGCCGAGTGCGACGACCCGGGCGCCGTAGCGAATCCGGTCGGCGAGGTCGGGTAGCTTCGCCAGTGGTTCGAGGTAGTCGCCGACGAGTTCGGCGCCGGTCGGCAGACGGTCGGGGTCGGGCGTGGCCCAGCCGGCGGCGTCGAGGAGTCGGCGGGCGGCGGCGTCGATGTTGTACCGCCAGGGGGAGAAGAGCCGGACGTGGCCCCACTGGCTGACCGCCGCGCCTGCGTGGGCACCGGCCTCGAGCACCAGGAACGGCAGTTGGCGCTCGTGTAGTTGGGCGGCGGCGGCCAGGCCGACCGGTCCGGCGCCGATGACGACGACCGGCAGTTTCTCGTTGATCATGGACCCCTCCGTAGCGGTGCTCGTTGTCTTGATGATTGTCGAACCAGCACCACGATGCCGGTTGATTCGACAACAGTCAAGTTCGATGTTCATCGAATCAGGCCGGGTTGGTGGACACGTACTAGGCTTCCGCTTCGTGGCAGGACAAGACGGCGTGATTCGCTCGTTCGTCGATGGGGTGCGGCTCTTCCTGCGCGGTTTCGCCGCGTACGCCCGTAACCCGAAGATGGTGCTCCTCGGCCTGATCCCGGCGGTGATCTCCGGGAGCCTGTTCGTCGGTGCCTTCATCGCCTGGGTCAACGTCGTGGTCGACGTAGCCGGCTGGCTCACCCCGTTCGCCGACGGCTGGTCACCAGGCCTGCAGGACGCGGTACGCGGCACCACCGCCATCGGTCTGCTGGCCCTCGGCGGACTGCTCGGCGTGCTCACCTTCACCGCCGTCACCCTGCTCATCGGGGACCCGTTCTACGAAAAGATCTCCGAGTGGGTCGAGGAACGCCACGGCGGCGTACCGGGCGGGGTCGACGTGCCGTGGTGGCGATCGCTGTGGCACAGTCTGCTCGACTCGTCCCGGCTCATCGCGTTCGGCATCGCCATCGGCGTCCCGCTGTTCGTCCTCGGGTTCATCCCGATCGTCGGGCAGACCGTCGTGCCGGTGCTGGCCGCCGTGTTCGGCGGCTGGCGGCTCGCCCTGGAACTTGTCGGCTCCGCCTTCTACCGCCGCGGGCTGCGGCTGCCCGACCGCCGGGTCGCGTTGCGCGCCAACCGCTCGAAGGCGCTCGGCTTCGGCGTCGCCGTCTTCTGCTGCTGTCTCATCCCGTTCGGCGCGGTACTGATCATGCCGGCGGCGGTGGCCGGCGCGACCCTGCTGGCCCGGCAGTCCCTCGGTCAACCGACCGAGGGACTGCCGTCGGCACCTGTCGCGGTGACCTAGGCACGGCATCAGCGCCGCGCCTGTCGCGCCACCAGCGCCCGACCTATCGCGGAGTCGGCGTCCGACCTATCGCGTGGCGGTCTGGGTGGCGTCGCGAACCTCGCCGACCAGCTCCTCGATCACGTCCTCCAAAGCGGCCAGCCCGGTCAACCGTCCGTCAGCGTCGATCACCCGGGCCAGGTGGGCGCCCTGCTGCTGCATCGTGGTGAGGGTGTCCCGCAGCGGCTGACCGGCCGGCACGGTAGCCAGCGGCCGGATCAGGTGGGCGTCCACCGGCTGGTCCCGCTCCTGCTCCGGCAGGCCGAGCAGATCCTTGACGTGTACGTACCCGGCCACCTCGGAGTCGGTGCCGAGGACCGGAAACCGTGAGTAGCCGGTGTCGGCGCAGCGCTGCTCCAACTCGACCGGAGTGGCCGTGGCGGACACGGTGACCAGCGACTCCAGCGGGATGGCCACCTGGGCGGTGGGATGGTCGCTGAACGCCAGCGCACCGGTCAGCAACCGGTGCTCGTGCTCGTCGATCAGGCCCTCGCGGCGGGACTGGGCGATGAACCCAGCGACCTCCTCCCGGGTGAACGCCGAGGTCACCTCGTCCTTGGGCTGCACTCGCAGCAGCCGTAGCACGATGTTCGCCAGCTGGTTGAGCAGCCAGATCAGTGGCCGCAGCACGGTGACGACGCCGTACAGCGGTGGACCCAGGGCGAGCGCGGAGCGTTCCGGCCCGGCCAGGGCGATGTTCTTCGGCACCATCTCGCCGATCACCATGTGCAGGAAGACCACGACGGCCAGGGCGATGGCGAACGCGATCGGATGCACCAGCGCTTCCGGCACCCCGAGCGCGGCGAAGCCGGGTTCGATCAGGTGGGCCACCGCGGGCTCACCGATGGCACCGAGGCCGAGGGAGCAGACGGTGATGCCGAGCTGGGCGCCGGCCATCATCAACGACACGCGCTCCATCGCCCGCAGGGTGATGCGGGCCAGCCAGGAACCGGCGGCGGCCCGTGGTTCGATCTGGGTGCGTCGAGCCGAGATCAACGCGAACTCGGCACCGACGAAGAAGGCATTGCCGGCGAGCAGCAGCACGCCGACCAGGATGGCGACTCCGTCGCTCACGAGGACGCTCCATGGGAACGGGCGGCGGCGACCGCGGCGTCGGCACGGCGTAGCAGCAGCCGGTCGACCCGGCGGCCGTCGATCCGGGTCACGGTCAGTTCCACCGGTACGGGGGTCGGCAGACCGTCCGCGTCCGGGTGTTCCCGGTCGTCGGCGGTGACGGTGACGATGTCGCCGACCCTCGGTAGCCGGCCGAGTTCCTCGATGATGACGCCGCCGAGCGTGTCGGAGGTCCGCCCCTCCGGCAGGTCCAGGCCGGTCAGCCGGGCGGCCTCGTCCGGTCGCAGCAGGCCGGAGAGCTGCCAGGAACCGTCGGCGGCCTGCTGGTGCCGGCCGGTGGGCCGGTCCTGCTCGTCGGCGATCTCGCCGACGATCTCCTCGACCAGATCCTCCAGAGTGACGATGCCGGCGGTCCCGCCGTACTCGTCGATCACCACCGCCATCTGCAGTCCGCGGCTGCGCAGCGTGGCGAGCAGCGGATCCAGTTCAACGGTCTCCGGCACCTCGGGCAACTCCACCATCACAGACTCGACGTTCTGGGCGTCCCGGCGGCCGGGTGGGACAGCGAGGGCGTGCTTGAAGTGGACCACCCCGAGGACCTCGTCGACTCCGGACCCGATGACCGGGAAACGGGCGTGGCCGGTTGTCGCGGCCAGGCGCAGTACCTCGGCGACGGATGAGTCGGCGGCGACGAATCGTACCCGTGGTCTGGGGGTCATCACGTCGGCGGCGGTCCGCTCGCCGAAGTCGATCGACCGGGAGACCAGCTCGGCGGTCTCGGCGTCCAGGGTGCCTTCCTCCCCGGATCGGCTGACCAGCGAGGCCAGCTCCTGCGGCGATCGGGCGGAGGCGAGTTCCTCGGTCGGTTCGATGCCGAATCCGCGCAGGATCCGGTTCGCGGTGCCGTTGAGGAACCGGATCAGCGGGCCGGCCACGGTGGTGAAGCGGCGCTGTGCGCCGGCGACGACCCGCCCGACGCGTAGCGGTTCGGCGATGGCCCAGTTCTTTGGCACCAACTCCCCGAGAATCATCTGGAAACCGGTGGCAAGGATGAGCGCCAGGGTCAACGAGACCGCGGTGGCCGCTCCGTCGGGGAGGCCGGCGAGCCCGAGTGGGCCGCGTAGCAGGGTGGCCAGCGACGGCTCGGCCAGGAAGCCGACCAGCAGGCTGGTCACCGTGATGCCCAGTTGGGCGCCGGACAACTGGGTCGACAGCGTACGTAGTGCGCGCAGCAGGCTGGCCGACCGACGATCGCCAGCGGCCGCCTGCCGTTCCACGGTCGCGCGGTCGACCGTGACGAAGGCGAACTCCGCTGCCACGAAGAGGGCGTTGGCGGCGATCAACAGCACTGCGGCGCCGAGCAGGACCCATTCCATCACCGCCTCGCCGCTCCCTCGGGGGCGACGGGGCGGCCAAGACTATGGGGGTCGCTGTCATTCGACATGCCGTCAGCATAGTCAGGCCGGAGGGCGGGCAAGCTGCGAGTTGGCTGAGAGAAGTCTCGAAGAGTATTCGCGATATAACTTTGCGTAGTTGATATCTGGTGTTCAGGGTCCTCCCAGAAATCGCCTCTAACATGGCGAGCGTCCGAATTCCTATTTAGACGGCCAGTGATCGTGTTGTTCCACAACACCTTTGGCTCGTTGTCGGAGTACTCGCAGCTGCGATCGCAGGGGAGAAGCCAGGTGGTCTTCAAACGGATGCTCGGTGCCTTCGGAGTCGGCGGGCCCAGCGTCGACGCCGAACTGTCCAACCCGAACACCCGGCCCGGCCTGACCCTGGCCGGTCAGGTCAACCTCACCGGCGGGAACTTCGACACCGAGATCGACCAGGTGGTGGTCGGGCTGGTCACCCACGTCGAGGTCGAGGGCGGGGAAGGTGAACACTCCGCCGGGGTCGAGTTCCATCAGGTGTACGTCGCCGGGGCCCTGCAGTTGCCGGCGGGCCAGCAACTCGCCCTGCCGTTCCAGGTCGCGCTGCCCTGGGAGACCCCGGTGACCCACGTCTACGGTCAGCCGTTGCCCGGCATGACCATGGGCCTGCGTACCTCGGTGTCCGCGCGTGGGTCGGCCGACCCCGGCGACCTCGACCCGGTGGCGGTCCATCCGCTGCCGGTGCAGGAGCGGATCCTCGAGGCGTTCGGCACGCTCGGCTTCCAGTTCATCGGCGCCGACCTGGAGTACGGGCAGCTGGCCGGGCTGCCGCAGACGCTGCCGTTCTATCAGGAGATCGAGTACGTCGCCCCGCCGCAGTACCCGGGCGTACGCCAGGTCGAGCTGACCTTCCTCGCCGACCCGTACGGGATGACCGTGGTTCTGGAGTTCGATCGGCAGGCGGGGTTGTTCGCCCCCGGCCACGACTCCTACGGCCACTATCGCGTCGAGCACGGCGCCGCCGAGAGCCTGGACTGGACGAGCCACGTCGACGGCTGGATCCGCCAGGCACTCGACCAGCGACAGACGATGCTCGGCGGCGGCGTTGGCTACCCGCCCCCCGGCTACGGCGTCCCGGCCGGCTACGGCACCCCGGGTCCGTACGGACCCGGCCACCACCAGGAGCATGAGGGCCGCGGCCCGGGGATGGGCGGCGTGATCGCCGGTGCGGTCGGCGGCGCCGCGCTGGGCTTCGGCGCCGGGATGCTCGCCGAGCAGGCGGTCGACGCGTTCGGCGACGACGACAGCGCGGTGGCCGAGGGCGACGAGGAAGAGTTCGACGAGGAGTAGCCTCCCCCCACGACCTGGCCGGCCCGACCCGGGCCGTGCCACGACCCCGAACAGAAGGAGAAGACACCCGATGCCGGTCACCGCTGACCTCACGACCCTGGTCGACAAGGCCTACCAGGACAAGTCCCTGGCCGAGATCGTCGACGCTCCGGTCGCCGCCCTGAAGGGCGTCAGCGACAGCGATGCCAAGCTGCTCAAGGACGCGTTCGGCGTGGTCACCGTCGGTGACCTCGGCCGCAACCCGTACTTCCGGACCGCGCAGGCGTTGGTGAGCCTGACCGACGGCGCCAAGTAGTTCGACGGCGGGCGGCGGGCCGGCCGGGGCGCTACGCCCCGGCCGGCCCGCCTCGTTTCGTGCAGGTGTCGAAGAGATGTCGGACAACCCTTGACCCCGGTCGATGTTAACGCGAACATTGCTGTGCGAACCGGGGCCGCGTCGCGTCCGACCGGCACAGCCCTGCCCGTCCATCGAAAGGCAGCGTCGATGCACCGAACGAGACCGGTGACGAGGCAGCTGGCGACAGCCGTCATCCTGGCCACCGTGGCGACGACCATCGTGACTACCCCGGCCAGCGCGCAGCCCCCGGCGTCAGTACAACCCACGGCGTCAGCGGACCCCGCCGCGTCAGCGGACACCGTGACGGCGTCGAACCTCTCCGCCACGGCGCAGTTCACCAACCCGATCGCCGAGCAGCGCGCCGACCCGCACGTCTACCGGCACACCGACGGCTACTACTACTTCATCGCCACCGTTCCCGAGTACGACCGGATCGTGATGCGCCGGGCCACCACCCTGCAAGGTCTGTCCACCGCCACCGAGCGGGTGATCTGGCGCAAACACTCGACCGGCGAGATGGGCGCGCACATCTGGGCACCGGAGATCCACTTCATCGACGGCAAGTGGTACATCCACTTCGCCGCCGGCCGGGCCGAGGACATCTGGGCCATCCGCCCGTACGTGCTGGAATCCTCCGCCGCCAACCCGCTCGACGGCCCGTGGATCGAACGCGGCCAGATCCAGCCACCGCGCCCCGGCTTCTCGCTCGACGCCACCACCTTCGTCCACAACGGAGTCCGCTACCTGGCCTGGGCCGAGTACGTCGGCAACAACTCCAACATCTACCTGGCCCGGATGACCAACCCGTGGACCTACACCGGCACCCCGGTCATGATCAGCACCCCGACGCATGCCTGGGAGACCCGCGGCTACCGGGTCAACGAAGGCCCGGCGGTGATCATCCGTAACGGCCGGATCTTCATGACCTACTCGGCCAGCGCCACCGACGCCAACTACGCCGTCGGGCTGCTCACCGCGTCAACCAGCAGCAACCTGCTGAACGCGGCATCCTGGACCAAGAGCCCGAACCCGGTGCTGGCCAGCAACAGCCGGACCGGCCAGTGGGGGCCGGGGCACAACTCGTTCACCGTCGCCGAGGACGGCAGCGACGTGATCGTCTACCACTCGCGCAACTACGAGCGGTACCTCGGCAACGGCTACGACCCACTGAACGACCCGAACCGGCGTACCCGGGTGCAGAAGATCTACTGGAACGCCGACGGCACCCCCAACTTCGGCGTACCGGTGCCGGACGGCATCACCCCCATCCGGCTCGCCGCCCACGACCAGCCCGACCGCTACCTGCGACACTGGGAGTACCGGGTCAGGCTCGAACCGAACGTGACGAACCTGGCCGACTCGCAGTTCCGGGTCGTCACCGGGCTGGCCAACTCGGCCGGCATCTCGTTGGAGTCGACCAACTTCCCCGGCTACTACCTGCGGCACCGCAACCATCAGCTGTGGGTGGAGGCCAACGACGGTTCGGCACTGTTCCGGCAGGACGCCACCTTCATGGCGCGCGCCGGGCTGGCCGACGCCGGCAAACTCTCCCTGGAATCGGTCAACTTCCCCGGCCAGTACGTCCGGCACCGCGACGGCCTGCTCTACCTGGAAGCCGTACCGGACGCCGCCGGCCGGGCCTCGGCCACCTTCGCCGTCAGCTGACCCGGCTGCCCGCACCGAGCGGCAAGCCCTCGCCGAGCGGCAAGCCCGTCATCGAGTGGAGCCGGACATACGTAATCGCTGGCGCATAACGTATGTTCGGCTCCACTCGATGACGACGCGACAACGCCGGCTGCCGTACGGTGCAGGGTGTGGCACAAGCGGAGATCTACGTCAGCACGGACGTCGAGGCCGACGGACCCATTCCCGGACCGCACTCGATGCTGAGCTTCGCCTCGGCGGCCTACACCGCCGGCAAGGAGTTGGTCGGCACGTTCAGCGCCAACCTCGTCACCCTGCCGGACGCCAGCGGCGCTCCGCAGACGATGGCGTGGTGGGAGGCGCACCCGGAGGCGTGGGCGGCGTGCCGGGCCGACCAGGAGGAGCCGGCGGCCGCGATGGCCCGCTACATCGAGTGGCTGGCCCAGTTGCCGGGGCGGCCCGTGTTCATCGGCTACCCGGCGGCGTACGACTTCATGTTCGTCTACTGGTACCTGATCCGCTTCACCGGAGCGAGTCCGTTCTCCCACTCGGCGCTGGACGTCAAGACGTACGCGATGGCGATGCTGGGCACCGGCTACCGGACGACATCGAAGCGGACCATGCCCCGCGAATGGTTCGACGACCTCCCGCACAACCACGTCGCCCTCGACGACGCGATCGAGCAGGGCGCACTGTTCTGCGCCATGCTCGCCGCCAACCCCGCAGCGGGATCTCGATGAGCTGGCAGGAGCAGGTGCGGCTCTGCTAGAGGCGGCTCAGCTTCGCTTCGGCCTCGTGTGTGCGTCCTTGTCCTGGAACAGCCGATCAATCCGGAAGAGCTCGCTGCCGCCACCCAACGCGGGACTTGGCCGGACGACCGAGGCATGGCCGGCAACCACAGGTGCCGCCAACGAAGTACGGCGTGAAATGTACCGCACCGTGCAGGCTGTCGCCGTCGGAGTCGAATGCGCTCCAGATATTCTCGGCATAGTCGACTCCTTGTCGATCCGGGTCGTAATGCCGGTAGAGCGCATAGGAGACCAGGTCAGCAGCTTGGATCAGCCGGGAGGCGCGTGAGTCGGCGAAGAGAGGAACGTCCGCGAGGTTGCGTAGCTGGCCGACGGTTCCTGCTGCCTTACGCCACTCCTTCGTCCAGTCTTGAATGTCGCGCTCAGCAACGACCCTCCGGTCGTGGATGACAAGGCCGCGGTTGTCGAGAGCAGAGTGGGAGCGGATGCGTTTCAACATTACATCAAACTTGTTGAGTAGCACCTCGTATGCGAACCGTTCTCGCTCGAACGTCGTCCACTCCGGATGGAAGTTTCGGTCGACGAAGGCCCACGGGCTGGGGACCGCCTTGCTTCCGTCTTTTGGTTAATTGGCGTTGCGGATCTCGGCCGCATGGAGTTCGTACTCCTCGACCTGCCCGATGCTGAAGTGCTGCTGAACGCAAGTGTCGAGCGCGCGTTGCAAGGACTGCGCATCCTGTTCGTGCACCGCCAGCCCGCCGATGACAAGTGCATGACTGCCGCCATGCGTCCCAGACTCGTCGGCAAAGAGAAGATACAATCGGATTCTCCTGAATGTCGAAGGACCCCATCGCGCACGATGGGGTCCTCGAACGAAGGCAGTCGGGCTAGCGTGCAGGCACCACGTTGGCAGTCCTGCTGGCTAGACGGCACCGCGTCGGCAGTCCTCCCGACCATCAATCATGGTGTGCCGGCTCGGCGGCATCGTCAAGCCGATTCGTGACAAAAAGTAACGGTGACGTTGCTGGTACTGGGATGGGGGTACCCGGGTCGGCGGGGATCAGGTCGCCGAGGGCGTCGGGCAGCGAGCCAAAGCAGTCGGCGACCGCCCGCTCGACGGTGGCGGCTGAGCGGAGACCGCCGAGCTCGATGCCGCCGACGGTGACGGTCAGGCCGAGGCGGAGCGCCACGGCGATCACGGTCGCCGGTGACGGTGGGTGGGTGCCGCCCGGTGGTGCGGGTGTCCGGCCGAGCCACAGCCGCCACGGGTCGATCGACTCGGCGGCGATCGCCTGGGCTTCCAAGGCGTACCGATGGTTGGCGGGCAGGTCGGGCCGCCACGGTGTCGGCAGTTGCAGCCAGGGGGCGAGCACCGGATCGTCCGGGGCCTGCGGGTCGTAGAGCTGGGCGATGCCGGCCGCTGCCGCCAACTCGCCGAGCAGCCCGGCCAGGTCGAGGCACCAGAAGTCGCCGCACCCGGTCGGCGTCGGGGTTACCGTGCCGGGCACCACGCTCGCCGAGGCGACCGCGCCGGTGTCGACGTTGGCGACGCTGAGCACCAGCTGGGCGCGTCGCCGACTGAACCCGTCGCAGTGGCCGCAGGGCCGGCCGTCCGCGCCGCTGGCCGCCGTGCCCCGGCATTCGCCGCAGTCGACGACGACAGCGGCGGCGGGCGGTGCGGGCACGGGCGCGGCGGGGTGCGGGACGGCGGCGTACGGGTCTGTCACCGGTAGCCCGACGGCGTGACCTTCGCGGCGTGGCTGCTCTGCCAGCGGCGCAGCGCGTCCTTGATCCGGTCGTTCTGCTCCCAGGTGCGCTCCAACTCGGCGTAGACGATGCCCAGGTCGTGGGCGACCCGGTCGAGGAACGCGGCGACGTCGGCCGGGTCGAGCCCACCCCGACCGGTGATGCCGCTGACCGGGCGGAACTGGTGGCTGCGGACCTGCCAGGGCCGGATCGGCCGGTACGCCGCCGGCCGCTGGTTACGGCTGCTACTGGGGTTGCGGTACACGCCGTTGCCGCCGGGCCACTGGTGTGGTGGGGTCGACGCCATCCGGCGTCGTTGCCACCGGACGCGCCACCGTCGCCACAGTTCTCGCATCACATTTCCTTCCTCGGACATCGGAGATCGGAATTCGGACATCTGGCGTCTGTGGAAGGGGTGGCCCTGTCGATTGCCGTCCGGCAGGGCCACCCCGCCCCAATCACCGCAGCCTTCCTCGGCGGTACGGCAACCAGGGCAGTCATCGATTTCACGACACAGCAATTGGTTAGCTGATTGGCCCGGGGCGCGTGCGTACTCCATTTCGGTGGTGCTGGCGGGAACGCGGTGTCGGCCGCGTCTCGGCCACCTGTCAGTGCCGGACAAGCCCTGGCACGGGGGTTCCCGGGCTGCTCCGGTCGTTGACGGGGTGGCCGGCGAAAGGAGTTCTCGCACGCGCCCCGGGGGCTTCGCGTGACTCCTCGCTCAGTCGTAGCCGAGCATGCCGGTGCCGCGATTGCTGATCATGAAAGTCCTCCGTGGATCTTGTTATTGAAATCTCCTACCTCTCCACCCTGGACTATCCAGCCCTTGCAATGGAAGATATCCGGGTCGGAGTGATGTCGGAGAGTTCACTACGGATCTGACAAGGCGGGCGGATAATGATCGACTTGCAGGAGACCATTCGCAAGGAGCGGACCACGCGCGGGCTGTCGCAGGAGCAGCTCGGCGGGCTGATCGGGGTGAGCGCCTCCACGATCGGCAGCTACGAGTCGGGGCGGCTGATCCCGGTGCGGGCCCTGGCCAAGGCGCTGGACGGCGTCTTCGAGACCAGCGAGCGGGTCCAGCGGTTGGCGGCGCAGGCGCGCGGGCTGTCGATCGCCCCGTTCCTGCGGTCGTGGGCCGAGAACGAAGCACAGGCGAGCATCCTGCGCTACTTCGAACTGTCCGTCGTGCCTGGCCTGTTGCAGACCGAGGCGTACGCCCGGCATGTGCTCACCGACATCGGCCCGGTCGACGACGTCGAGACGGCGCTGGCCAACCGGCTGACCCGTCAGGAGGTGCTCACCCGGGCAGAGAATCCGGCGCACTTCGTCGCGGTGCTCGACCGGTCGGTGCTGCACCGGCAGGTCGGCTCGCCGGACGTGATGGTGGAGCAGTTGACCGCGCTCGCCGCCGCCTGCGACCGGCCCAACGTGAACGTGCATGTCGTGCCGGCGACCGCCGGGGCGTACGCCGGGCTCAACGGTCCGTTCGTGCTCGGCACGGTGCACGATCGGAGGGTGGGCTACCTGGACACCCACTTCGGCGGCGAGCTCATCGACGACCCGCAACGGGTGCGGCGGCTCGAACAGGTGTGGGAAGATGTCCGCAGCCACGCCCTGCCCATCGCGGAGTCCCGCGAGATGATCGAGAAAGCGGCGCTGACATGGAGCTGAGCGGCACCCCTCGTTTTCGTAAATCGACCAGGTCCAATGGTGCCGGCGGCGCGTGTGTCGAGGTTGCCGACAACCTGCCCGGCGCGGTGTTGGTGCGTGACAGCAAGGACCAGACCGGCCCGGTGCTGACCTTCGCCCCCACCGCCTGGTCCACCTTCGTCACCCACCTCCCCACCCACCTCTGAGCCCGTGATTGCCCGCTCGAGATTCCGTCTCGATCCCGAGCGGCTGGTGTGCAGGGGCTGGCTGTAAACCACTACTGGTTGACAAGCCGTCCAACGAGTGAGATTATCGGCCTGCGTGATCGTGGATCGTTTAACGATTCGTGATCGCGACGGCACCCTCGCCTCAAGCGTCAACTTGAAACGAGGGCAGGTCCGGCGAATAGTTACGCCGAGCCGCCGCTCCAGGAAGTTAGAGCTTCCAGGAGCCGCACCGCCAGGCTGAGCAGTCTCAACGCGAGATCTGCCGCACCGCTGACCCGTCGGTTGAGCCTCCTCGGATCATTCTCCGACGGGTCGCCTTGTGCTTGTGTAGGCATACGCGTTCACCTCCCTCCGCGCCGAGGCGGCGACTTGCCAGCCTCGGTGCGCAAGGAGGTGGGCATCCTCACTGCACAGTCCTACTCGAACGGACTCTAGCGCATGCCGTCGCAGCGACAGATTCGGGGTGGTACTACCTCATTGACATGGGCCGTTGGGTAGCAGGCGGCTTAGCTGATCGCTGGTGCTGGTTGCCAGGACAAGCGGGTCGGTCGCCTGCCCGTGGCGATGAAGTCGCGTACTGCCTGCCAGGCTGCGGCAGGGGTGACCCGCAGTTCGTCCGGCTCGGGGAAGACTGGTTGACCGCCGTAGTCGAAACGGAGCCCGGCCGGGCCGGGGTCGAGGCCGGGCTCGTATCCGTACCCGCCGCCGTCGCCCATCCAACGCACGAACCCTCGGTCTGGGTGGCCGATCCCGACTTCGAGGGAATCAGGAAAGTCGTCGTCGAATGGCGAAAGGTGCTCGCTGCCCGCTGGTAGGACCGTCACCACCACTGGGAGGGACGCAACCGAAGCCGTCGCCGCCTCGTCGAGTGCTGCGTCGACTTCCGCGACTGAGGAAACGACGCGGTTGTTACCTGTCCAAATGATGCGGTAGGTCATCTTCTGATCGCCTTCCCGGTGCCGTGGTAGGTGCTGTGTAGACGGGCCCCACCCTCCTCGACTACGTACACGGTAAGCCGTGAGCCGGCAGGGATGATGTGTGGGAGGAGCTGGTGACAGCCGAACGGCCGGTCGTCACAGGGAGGCTTGTTGATGACGAGTGTGACGTCTCGTGGTCCGTCCTCGGCCCGCATCCGTGCCGCCACGTGCCCTTCGACGTGATCGGTGACCGTGACTGGCAAACCACCGCCGCGCACCGGACGTAGCCCGAGTCCAGCCGACTTGATCCGGCCGCTGATGAACGGGACGTCGTCCAATTGCCTACGGTCGGCAGCGAAGGCATAGCCTTGGACGTTGTCACCCTGGCGCCAGGGTGCAAGGCGGTCGCCCAGGCGGACGACGTCCGTTGGCGCGGATGGTGGTATATCAGGCGCGGTCGGAGATTGTGCTGACCCTGCCGCAGGGATCGAGCCCGTCAGCGTTACCCCGAGCGCGGCTGCAAACTCCGTCAATCCCGCCAGCGCCGCGGTGAGCAACTGATCCACTTCCCGGAGGCGATCGGCTGCCGTGGTTTGCCTGCGCAGTGTTTCACCGACGAGTTGGTCACGGCCCCGGCGTTGTTCCTCTATGTCTGATTTGATCACCGTTTGTTAGATGTCGTAGACGGCGAAGGTGTCGGCGCGGTCGTGGAGGTCACGGCGGGCGTGGGCGATGTTGGCGCGTCCGGCGAGGCGGAAGGTGTTCAGGGCCAGGTTGCGCATGGCGGCCACGTTGCGGGGAGCCGCACCCGTCCTGAGCTGGGAGTCGTCCTCGTTGAAGGTGACGTCACGGGTCCAGTGCAGGCGGGTTTCCACCGACCAGTGTCCTCTGACGTAGGCGTTGAGGTGCTGTGGTCCGGCCTGGGTGGCGTCGAGGCTGACGATGCCGTGGATGATCTGTTTGCTGGTGCGGATCCCGTCGAGTCCGCCGGTGTCGCGGCGTAGTCGGAAGACCTGGCGGGCTCCGGGGAACAGGGTGTCGTCGCAGCCGGTGACGCGGATCGTGCGGCGTTCGGCGCGTCC
>NZ_JBHMIM010000047.1:0-62938 GCF_048060115.1 Micromonospora sp. LOL_023 | reverse complement strand
TACGCCGGGGTGTACTCCAGCTTCCTGCGCCACGCCGAACGCGCCGCCGACCGCTACCACCTGGACGTGCGATCCATCCTGATCGAACTCGGCCGGCGACGGATGGTCGGCGGCCAGGAAGACATGATCACCGACGTCGCGCTGGACCTCGCCGACGCCGCCAACACCGCCCACGGAGGCAGCCAGTGACCACCAGCGCAGACGTTGACCTCGACGGGCTGGCTGCCCGGCTCGACGAGGCGGCGGTCACCGGCACCCCGATCCCACAGCTCGCCGAGGTGCACGGCATCGACGTCGACGCGGCGTACCGGCTGCAGCAGGCCCTGATCGCCCGCCGCACCGGCCGGGGCGAACACGTCGTCGGCGTCAAGATGGGGCTGACCAGCCAGGCGAAAATGGCCCAGGTCGGCGTCGACTCCCCGATCCTCGGCCACCTCACCGACACCACCCAGGTCCCCGACGGCGGCAGCGTCGACATCACCGGGCTGATCCACCCCCGCGTCGAACCCGAGATCGCCTTCCTCCTCGACCGGCCACCCACCCCCGGAATGCCGTTCACCGACGCCGTCCGCGCCGTCGCCCCCGCCCTGGAGGTCATCGACTCCCGCTACCGCGACTTCACCTTCTCGCTGCCCGACGTGATCGCCGACAACACCTCCGCCGCGCTGTTCACCATCGGGCAGTGGCAGCCGGTCCCCGACGAAGTGGACAACCTCGGCGTACTGCTCGACGTCGACGGCCACACGGTGCAGACCGGATCGACGGCGGCCATCCTCGGTGACCCCCGCCGGGCCCTCGCCGCCGGCATCGCCCTCGCCGGCCGGCACGGTCCCGCCCTGCAGGGCGGTTGGATCTTCCTCGCCGGCGCCGCCACCGCCGCGGTGCCGCTGGTCCCCGGTGCGCACGTGCGGGCCACCGTCCAAGGGCTCGGCACCGCGGGCTTCACCACCACCGCAGGAGGTACGCGGTGACCGCGCACCTGGTCGCCGGAAAGGCCACCCCACGCGGGGCGTTCCCGCACGTCAAAACAGCCGGCGGGTTCATCTTCGTCTCCGGTACGTCCAGCCGCCGCCCCGACAACACCATCGCCGGGGCCACCGTCGATGCCTTCGGCACGACCGAGCTTGACATCCGGGAACAGACCCGCGCGGTGATCGCCAACATCGCCGACCTGCTCGCCGCCGCCGGCGCCAACCTGACCGACCTGGTCTCGGTCACCACCTACCTGGTCAACATGAACGACTTCGGCGGCTACAACCAGGTCTGGGCGCAACACTTCGACCACACCGGACCCACCCGCACCACCGTCGCCGTCCATCAGCTGCCGCACCCGCACCTGCTCATCGAGATCCAGGCCGTCGCCGTGGCACCGGCCGACGCCCCCACCCGGAAGGAGTGACACCCGTGAGCGACATCGCCGAACCGGTCAACTTTCCCAACTGGGTCAGTGAGAACGAGCACCTGCTCAAGCCGCCGGTGAACAACAAGCAGCTGTTCCCCACCGGCGACGATTTCATCGTGCAGGTCGTCGGCGGCCCGAACCAGCGCACCGATTTCCACGTCGACCCGTACGAGGAATTCTTCTACCAGGTCAAAGGCAACATGCACGTCAACCTGATGACCGACGACGGGCCGCAGACCGTGCACATCCGCGAAGGCCAGATGTGGGTGCTGCCCGGATTCGTACCGCACTCGCCGCAACGCCCGGAGGCCGGCTCGATCGGGGTCGTCATCGAACGGGTCCGCGAGGAGGGCACCCTGGAGAAGTTCCAGTGGTACTGCCTCGACTGCGGCAACCTGGTGCACTCCGTCGAGCTGCAGGTACGCGACATCGTCGCCGACCTGCCGCCGGTGTTCACCGCCTTCTACGGTGACGAGTCGGCTCGCACCTGCGGCAAGTGCGGCGCTCTGCACCCGGGCAAGGGCTGAACCTCGCCGTGACCGACGCCGACCGGACCATCGACGTCCACACCCATCTGGTGCCCAGAGGCTGGCCGGATCTTGCCGCCGCCTGTGGCGGGACCGGCTGGCCGTGGCTGCGGGTCGACTCCGAACGGGCCGCGATGATCATGGTGGGTCAGACGGAGTTCCGGCCGGTTGGCCCGCAGACCTGGGACCCGGCCACCCGGCTGGCCGACATGGACGTCGACGGGGTGGACGTCCAGGTCGTCTCGCCGACGCCGGTGTTCTTCGCCTACGACCGCCCCGCCGACCAGGCGGTCAAGGTGGCCCGGATCTTCAACGACCTGACCCTGGAAGCCACCGCTGCCGGTGGTGGCCGGCTGGTGCCGTTCTGCCAGGTGCCGCTGCAGGACCCGGACGCCGCCTGCGCCGAGCTGGACCGCTGCCTGGCCGCCGGGCACGCCGGGGTGGAGATCGGCAACCACGTCGGTGACCGCGACCTCGACGACGCCGGCATCGTCGCCTTCCTGCGGCACTGCGCCGACGTCGGCGCGCCGGTGTTCGTCCACCCGTGGGACATGCCGGCCGGTCCACGGCTGGATCGGTGGATGGCCCGCTGGCTGTCCGGCATGCCCGCCGAGACCCACCTGTCGATCATCGCGCTGATCCTCGGCGGCGGCTTCGACCAGCTGCCCCGTACGCTGCGGATCTGCTTCGCCCACGGCGGCGGCAGCTTCCCGTTCTGGCTGGGCCGCGCCGACAACGCCTGGCACCGCCGGGGCGACGTGGTACGCGGCCGGTCGGCACACCCGCCGAGCCACTACCTGGACCGGTTCTACGCCGACTCGGTGGTGTTCGACCCGGCGGCGCTGCGGCTGCTGGTCGACACGATGGGTGCCGACCGGGTGCTGCTGGGCAGCGACTACCCGTACCCGCTGGGGGAGCGGCCGGTCGGCGCGGTGATCGACAAGGCGGACTTCCTCACCGCCGACCAGCGGGCCGCCCTGCGCGGCGGCAACGCTCACCGGTTCCTCACCGGCTGATCACGTAACCTGCCAGGGAGGACCGCCCTAGGCCTGCCGGGCGGCCGGGCCATCGACCTACTGGCCGTCGAGCCGGGCGACCCGGCGGGGCCCGGCGGTACGTCGGTAGCTGGCGTCGAGCAGCTCGCCGATCTCCAACCAGTCAGTGTCGTCGGCCAGGTCCACCCCGACCCAGCCGGAGCTGGCCAGGTACGCCGGGGCGTAGCAGCGCAGCTCGGCCAGCAGGGCTGCCCGTTCGTCCGGGTCCGCCAGCACCAGTACGGAGTGATCATGCTGCTGGTAGACACCGTCGACCTTCATCGAACCGCCGTAGTAGGCGAACACCTTCGTGGTGTAGAACGTCGGTCGCCCGTGGGAGACCTTCTCGGCGGCGTCGGGAAAGGCCAGGGCGAGCCGGCGCACCTGGGCGAGCAGCGGGTCGGCGTCGTCGAACATGATCGGATGCGGCATAGCGGCAAGCCAAACACACCCGGCTGACACCCCGGGCCCACTGATCACCGATCCGGACGAGCGGCGACGGGAATCTCCAGGACAGTGGTGGTCGCGCCGTCGCCGTCGACCAGGTGGTCCTCCGACGTCGGTCGCCACCGCCGCCCGGAAACCCGGCTCCGGCCAGCCGCAAAGCCAGGTCAGCGGCACCGTCGGCGATCCGGCGCAGCGACAGCCCGAGCTTGTCGTAGTGCCGCAGGGTGCGTTCGGACACTCCGACCATGCGCGTCACCTCACCGGTCCGTCACACGCCGCTGTCCTCCTGTCCCGCTGGGTTGACTCTGCCTCTGCGGCAGGGTTCTAGCGTGCCGCCATGGATGCCGTTGAACGCGATGCCGCTGCCCGGCTGACGGGCGTACTGCTGCTGGGGTCTTTGCTTGCCATGCTCGCCGCCGGGCTGCGGCGGGCCGGGGTGGCCGCCGCGGTGGAACAGCTCGGCTATGCCCTGCATCTACCGGTGATGCTCTGGTGGGGTGTGTTCGGCTGGCGGCAATGCCGATGCGGGCGGGTGCGCCGTACGGCGACAATGCCGGTGTGAACGACAAGGTATTGATCAAATTGAGCAAACGGATGTCGCTGGCGCTGCGCCATGCGCCCGACCGGTTCGCGCTGCGCCGCGACCCCGACGGCACCGAGCAGATTCGGGCGAACCAGGGGCATTCGGTCCCGATCGACCTGGGGCTGGTCGCGCTGCCGCCGCCGGAACGGCTCTACCACGGCACCACCGCCGCCGTGCTCGACTCGATCCGGGCCACCGGGCTGCACCGGGCCCGGCGGCACCACGTACACCTGTCGGCGGACACCGACACGGCCCGACGGGTCGGTGCCCGACGGGCCGGTGGCGTCGTCGTCCTCACCGTCGACGCGGCGGCGATGGCCCGTGCCGGGCACCTGTTCTACCGCAGCGCCAACGGGGTGTGGCTCACCGACGCGGCGCCGCCCCGCTACTTGGATGCCTGATCGCCGACGCGGGCGTCGATGGTCGCCATCAGGTCGGCCGGAAGCGGACCGGCGGCCTCCGCCGCAAGGCATTCGCGCAGCTCGGTGCGGTTCTTCACACCGAGGACAACGGTGTCGACGCCGGGCATCGACAGCGTGTACCGGTGGGCCAGTGACGCGGCCGACTCACCCAGTTCGCGGGCCAGCTCACGCAGCGGCGCGGCCCGCCGGAAGTCGACCATGGTCGGATGCTCCGGCGGCAGGTCCCGGTCGACGGCGTCGGTGAACGCGCCGGCCGCGACCGCCCGGATGCCCATCACCCCGACGCCGTGCCGGCCGGCGGCCGACAGGATGTCGCGCGGCCGGGAGCCCCCGCTGCCGGGCATCAGCAGATCGCCGGGGGAGTCGAGCAGGTTCGTCACACACTGGGCGACCGCCGGGGACGGCTGATCGCCGAGCACCCGGATGATCACGTCCGGCTCCTCGACGGCGGTGATCCCCCAGGCGCCGATCCGGCCGCGTCGGACCAGGTCCTCGAGCGCCGGCCGGACGGCTTCGGCGAACAGGCCGGCGGAGGTCACCCCGGTGGTGCCCGGCGCGGCCTGTGCCACGATCGGGTTGTGCAGCAGTAGTGCGTCGACGAACGACACCCGCAGCCGCTGCAGGCTGTCGTCGAGGGACTTCTCCAGCAGGGCCGCGACGTCACCGGCAGCCGGGTTGCCGAGCCCGCATTTGGTGACGACACGTACGCCGGCCGGCAGGTTGCCGTCGAAGGCCGCGCCGACCACCTGCTCCGCCTCGCCGTCGCCGTAGCCGGGTGCGACGTCGAGCAGGTCGATGCCGGCGTCGACCGCCTCCCGTACGGTCGCCACCGCCTCGTCCCGGTCGGTGACGCCCCACACCTGGCCCAGCCCGCCCCCACCGAGGGTGAGGACGCTGACCGGTCCGATGCTGCCGAGGCTACGCTTCTCCATCGCCCTATGTTCCTTCCGCCGCGATCTCTGGTGCGGCCGAAGCCTCCCACTTCGAGCACGCTCGAAGTCAACCGTGGACCGGCTCGGTCACCCTACGAGGTGATCAGTGCGGCCGGGCGCGTCCGTCGTCGTGCGCGCCGTCTCCGGCTGTTCGATATTCCCAAGACATTGACTAGTATCACAGTGATGACCTTCGGGGCGTCAGGACAATGCGATGCTCATCCGTCGGAAAGGGACAGACACGTGAATGGTTTCGACAGGCAAAAGGGCGGGCTGATCAGCTGGCCGCTTCGCCGGTTGACGGTTGTCGCTCTGGCTGTCACCATGGGGCTCTTCGTGCTCCCGGCGGCAGCAGCGCAGGCTGCTTCGTGGCGGTCGGCGACATCCACCGGATGGGGGCCGAGCCCGGCCGCCGGACAGCAGAACGCGGCGAACAACGCCCGCGCGGCGCTCACCTCGCTCGCCGCGAACCTCGGTGAGACCTGCAGCAATGTCACGGTCCCTGCGCCGCGACACCTCTACACCGCGCCCGACGGCTCGGCGTACGTCTACGAGGCGACAGCCACCGGCTACTGTGTACCGGCCCCGCCGCCGCCGTCGTACACCGTTGCCCGCTCGGCCACCCGGCAGGGCAGTGGTGCCACCTCGACCAGCGCGATCCAGAACGGGGCCCAGGCTGCTCGCGCCGACATTCTCACCGTCGGCGTGGCCTGCGCGAACTGGGCGACGAACGCCAGCAATGTGTTCACCGCGCCGAACGGCTCCTGGCATGTCTACAACGTCACGGTCAGCGCGCTCTGCACGAACTGACAAGCCGGCATTCGGCAGGCCGGGGTGTGACACGCCCGCAACGCACTCGGACAGTCGTACATCACCGGCTACGGCACCAACGACGCGCCTCGCCGCCGTCGTGGCCGCCCGGCGGCCGACTCTGCGTGGCCGCAGGTCGGTGCCACCGGCCGTAGGATCTGGGCGGTGGACCCGGCGCTGAGCAAGCTCACTTGCCAGCAGCGGATGTTGCTGGACCGCTGGCTGCCCGGCGCCCGCGTCGAGCGGGACCACAGCTGGGGCCTGATGGCGACAACCGTCCTGGTGGTGACACATGCCGGGTCGCGGCAGACAATGGTGTACGCCCCGAGGGGTCTCCTCGGGGCGTACACACGCTGCTCACCGTCGACGGGTCATCTACCGGTGTGCCGGGTCACGGGTCAGCTGGTCTCCAGCGCACCCGCCGATCGGCCGCACACCTGGCGCAGTGCCCATTCCTCGACCCGTACGCCACCGGCGGTGATCTGGGTCTGGCGGGTCTGCGGCATGTAGCCGTCCTTGGCGACGATCATCGTGACCGGGTTGTGCCGGTGGTCGAGCCAGTGGGCGTAGTCGCCCTTGGCGCCGGTGGTCAACGGCAGCTCCATCGTCCACGTGCTCAGTTGCACCGTCGCCCCGGTGATCGGGGTCCGGTCGCCGTCGCAGCCCACGGCGGAGACCGTTCCGGTGATCTTGCCCCAGGTGTCCGGCGGGGTGACCGTCATCGTCACCGGCACCGCGTCCACCGCGTACGGAGTGTTCTCGAAGACGGTGACACCGGTGGTGTAGACGCCCGGCTGGGCCACCTCGGCGGTCAGGGTCAGCGTCACCGTGAGGCTCTCACCGGGGGCGATCGTGGCACTGCCCGGGTCCACCGTCAACCATTCGGTGTCGGTTGACGACCCGCACTGGTCGAAGCCGGGCAGCAGTTCCACCGTGGTCGTCGGCTGGAATCCGACGACCGCCGATCCGCCGACCCGGTAGAGCCCGCAGGCGCTACCCGGCCGAAAGCCGGGGCTGTTGGCCGCTGGCAGGCTCGACCACGCGTCGGTCACCGGATCGTAGACGTACCCCTGGTTGGTGATCGCCTGGTTGCCGGTGCCGCCGCCGGAGATCAGCAGCTGGTTGTCGGCGCTGTGGTAGGCCGAGCCCCACAGGTTCACCGGCAGGTCCGCTACCGGCGTCCAGGCGTCGCTGTTCGGGTCGTAGGAGTAGCTGGCGGTCACTGGTTGGCTGTTGGACAGCCCGCCGGCGCAGGTGATCCCGCCGCCGACCGCGCCGCAGGACTGCCAGCCGATCGGCACCGGGTACGGGGCCACGGTTTCCCAGGTGTCGCCGCGTGGGTCGTAGCGGAACACCTGGTCGCTGTTCGGCGTGCAGCTGGTCGTGGTGCAGCCGCCGATCACGTACAGTTGGCCGTCGAGCACCGCCGAGCCGGCGGCGGCCGATGCGGCCGGCACGTCGGCGCCCTTGCGCCATCCGCTGGTGGCCGGGTCGAAGATCAGCGTGTCGGTGTTCAGCGTGCTCCAGCCGCTGACCAGGTAGACCTTGCCGTCGATGACGCCTTCGGCGGCCTGACTGCGGGCACCGTGGGGCATGTCGGCGAGCCGGGTCCAGGACTGGGCGGCCGGGTCGAAGGCGTGAACCTCTGCCAGCGACGACAATCCGGTGGACCCGCCGAACGAGTACAGCTTGCCGTTGACGGTGACCGCGCTGTTGTCCATCACCGTCCGGGGCAGACCTGGCAGGCTGAGCCACGGCTCAGCGGCCGGGGTCGGCGTCGCCGTCGCCGTCGGTGCGGCGGTCGGCCCGAACCCGGCAGCCGGGTCCGCGCCGGAGAGCCGCTCGATCGGCACGTCGACCGGAACACGCCGCACCGGCGCGCCCGGTGCCGATGCGATCGCCCGGGACCCGACCACGGTGCCGTCGGCGCGGGCGATCTCGAACTCGCCGGCCCGTTCGCTCAGCTCCACCTCGGCCGGCGCGCCGCCGGTGTTGGTGACGGTGAGCTCGGTGGTCGTGGCCGCACCGAGCGGCACGGTCGCCTCGACCGGCGTGCCGGTGACGGTCAGCTGCCCGGCGGCCAGCTTGTAGTTGTGCCGGGTGGTCCAGTCCTCGGTGATCTCGGCCCACCGGGCCAGCTCCGCGTACTGGTTCGCCGAAGCGGTGATCCGGTGCCGGCCGGCGGGGGAGAACAGGGCGTAGAAGCCGTCGTCGAGGTCCGGGTCCTGCGGCGTGGCGACGGTACGGGTGCCGACGGAGCCGTCCACCGGCGTCACCGCGGCGTCGGCCAGCCCGGTGCCGGTGTTGGCGTCCCGGACGAAGCCGACGGCCAGCCCGCCTTCGACCTTCACACACTCGAACTCGGTCTCGGCGATCCAGTCCACCGCGTTGCTGAAGACCCGGGCGCTGTCGTCGTGCCAGGTCTGCGGCCCGGTGTTGTAGCTGGCGGCGTGCATCGACAGCAGCACGTGCCGGTTGTTCGTCCGCTGCTGCACCCCGATGCCGACCCCGACGGTGCCGACTTCCGAGGTGACGGCGTTGGCGACGACCATCCGACCCTCGCCGCCGTAGGCGTCGAAGAAGCCGTAGTACTTGGAGTAGTTGTCAGTCTCGTCGAAGGCGATCCGTCCGCCGAGCGGGAACCCTTCCACCACCGGGTGTTCCTGCATCACCTGGTACGACAGGTCGCCCTCGGTGTCGTAGACGATGCCGCTGCTGCGGGCCCCCGGGTTACCGGTGTACTGGCTGAGCAGGTAGATGCCGTTACCACCCACGTTGGACCAGGTGTCCAGGAACAGCACACCCACGCCGGCCGCGTCGGTGTCCGCCAGGAACCGCAGGAACGTCTCCTCGCCGGGGTTGCTCGGCCGGTTGACGATGATCGCGTCGTAGCCGGACACGTCGGTGTCCCAGCCGACCTCGGTGGTCGGGACGCCCTGGTCGTCGAGGAAGGAACCGATTTGCCCGTTTTCGTCGCCGAGGATCCCGATCCCGGCGGAGAAGGCGTAGCCGGGTGCGGAGGCGCACCGCTGCACCGGCGCGGCCACGTCCATGGTCCGGTTGCCGCCGTGTACCTGCACCGGCTGCTCGACGGTGCCGTAGCCGTCGTACTGCGGCTCCACCACCAGGGTGTACGTCGCGTGGGTCGGCAGGACCAGCCGGTACCGGCCGTTGAACGGGTTGGTGAAGGTGCTGACCTCGGTGCCGGCCACGCTGACCTTGGCGTACAGCGGCCAGCCGTGCCCGGAGCCGTCCCGGACCAGCCCGCTGAGCGTCATCGTCGGCAGCGCGGTCAGCGCCACGTCCTCGACGGTCGTGGCGCCCAGGGTGATGGTCACCTCGGTGCTCTGCTCGGCGTAGCCGAACGCGGTGACCGTCACCGGGTAGGTCCCGACGGTCAACCGGGCAGAGTAGGAGCCGTCCGCCGCGGTGACCCGCTCCCGGACCGTCTCGCTGCCGATGGCAACCGTCGCGCCCTCGACCGGCGCACCGGTCGCCGCGTCGGTGACCACACCGGACAGGGTGCCGGTGTCACCGACCGGAGCCGCCTCCAGCAGCGCCAGCGCGTCGAGGCGGCCTTCGCCGTACACGTTGTTGTCCGCGCCGGTGCCGCCGCACTGCGGGTCGGCGGTGTCGATCGCGGTGCGGTCGAACAGCTCCCGGGTGGCGTCGGTGTCACCGATCAGCGCCGGTGCCGCCGACCACAGCAGTGCCGCCGCGCCGGCGGCGTGCGGGGCGGCCATCGAGGTGCCGTCGGTGGCGCGGTAGCCGCCTGGAACAGACGAACGCACGTCGACGCCGGGGGCCGAGATGTTCGGCTTGAACTCGCCGTCCTGGCCCGGACCACGGCCGGAGAAGGAGCCGATCCGGTTGTCGACGTCGTACGCGCCGACCGAGTAGTTCACGGAGCGGCTACCAGGCGACCCACTGGACTGGCAGCCCTGCGCGCCGCTGTTGCCGTTGGACCAGATGCCGAGGATGCCGGCGGCGTCCCAGGCCAGCGAAACGTCCTCCATGAACGGGTCCAGGGAGGGCTGCGTACTGCCCCACGAGTTGTTGATGATGTGCGGACGTTTGCCGGCGTCGGGGTTCTGGCCGTCGAGGTCGGTCGGTGCCAGCAGCCACTGGCCGGAGGCGACCAACGCCGCGTCGGTCGGGCAGCAGCCGTTCGCCGCGATCCAGTTCGCCTCGGGGGCGACGCCGATCCGGTTGCCGGGGCCGCCGTCGCCGACCATCGTGCCCATCGTGTGGGTGCCGTGCGAGCCCCGGTCACACGGTGCCGCGGTGCACCGGCTGTCCGCGTCGAACCAGTTGTAGTTGTGGTCGAACGCACCATTGCCCAGGTTGCCCCGGTACTGGGCGACCAGCGCCGGGTGGTCGAACTGGACACCGGTGTCCACGTTGGCGACAGTGATGCCGGCGCCCCTGGTGCCGAACTTCCCCCACACGTCGTCGGCGTTGATATTGGCGATGCCCCACTCGACGTCCTCGGCATCGATCCCGCGCTCACCCGCACCGTCGGCTTCGTCGCGGGCCGGCCCATTCGGGGTCGGTTCGATCAGGTGGTACTCGACCGGCTGGTAGAGGCCTGCTACGTCGGGCCGAGCCGCCAGCTCCTGGGCCAGCATCGACGAGCCGTCCTGTACGTAGATCGCGTTGCTGGCCCAGAACGCCTGGTAGGTCACACCCTCGGTGTCGAGCAGGTGCCGGACGTTTGTCTGACTGGTGGCGGCGGTGGTCCGCAGCGCCTCGGCGACCGCCTCGCCGCGCGCCGTCCAGTCGTCGATCTGCCGTGCCTGCGCCAGGTCGGCCCGCTCGGCGAAGCGGATCCACAGGTCGGTGCTGCCGTCGGCCTGCAGCGACTGCTCCAGCTCGGGCTGGATCTTGTCGCCGACGGCGCGTGTCGGGTCACCGCCCGGATCGGGGCCGGGCCAGGGTACCGCCGCCGCCGCCGGGTGCGGCGCGGCAAACGCCACACCGGCCAGCAGCACCAGCGACAACGCTCGTGCGATGGGTCTCATCGGGGTTCCTTCCGTGGGATCGGCCACGCGGGTGGGCACGCCGCGCCCGTCACAGGGGTTGGTAAGGGTCACGACGTTCCGCGCTGCAGGTCGCGCCGGTACCGGGGCCACCGTCGGGTGCCGCCTCCGCGCCCGGCTCGGGTTCATCGAGTACGGATCCGCCCGGACCGGGTAGGTCGGATTCGGGGTCGGGGCCGGGTCCATCCGTGGACCGCCCTGGTGGCTCGTGCATGCAAGTCATGCTGCTGAGCCGGCGGATGGCTAGCTATCCAGTAGATACGTCAAAGATTCGACCGGTCGCGGTCGATGTGCGCGGTTCGGTGTCGGCCTGGTTGCCGAGCCGTTTCAGTCGTCCGTCGCGAGGACACCGGCCTCCACGACGGCGACCGCGAGTGCCGTCCGGGTGGACACCGACAACTTGCGCATCGCCGACCGCAGCTGCTGGTCCACCGTGGCAGACGACTTGGTCAGGATCCGGCCGATCTCCCGGTTGGTGTGTCCGGCCGCCACCAACCGGACCACGTCCAGCTCCCGTGGGGACAGTTGGTCGCCGTACCCTTTGCGGCCGCCACGCCAGCGGCGCGGCACCTGCCCGCCGTGCGCGCGTAGCCGCGTCGCCACCCGGTCCGCGTCGCCGCGCGCACCGAGGTCGGACAGCGCGGCGTGGATCTCGGCCAGCAACTCCTGGCCCGACCCGGCCCGACCGGCCGCCAGCAGCGCCGCCGCCTGCCGCTCGCGGGCCAGCAGGGCGTCATACGGACGGGGCAGGGCCGTCCAGGCGCAGGCAGCCCGGTCGAAACCGGCTGCGGCCCGGTCGTGGTCACCGGCGGCGGCGGCCAGCGTTGCCCGGCACGTCGCGAGTGCGGCCTGCGGGCCGGGCGCGTCGCGGCCGGCCAACCCCCGGGCGAACCGGCGGACCAGTTCGGCGGCCGCGCCCGGCTGACCGGCGGCGAGCAGCGCCGCGACCCGGGCGGGCGCGATGTCGGTGGCCCACACCCATACCCGCTTCGCGGCGACGGTCGCCATCGGTGCCTCGGTGACCCGTACCGCCCGGTCGATCTGACCGTCGTCGAGCCACAGCCGGGCCAGCGCCGCCGCCGGCTCCATCGTGTCGTCGACCGCGCCGCGCCCGGTCGCCTCGTCCAACGCCAGCTGGAACTGCTGCTCGGCGGTGTGCCGCCGGCCGTGCGCGGCGGCCAGCCGGCCGGCCAGGCGGACCCCGGCCAGGTAGACACCGGGGCGGTCCCGGTCGGCCTCGGCGAGGTCGCCGGCGCGGCGTGCCAGACCGTCCCACCGCCCGGCGTACCAGTCCAGGTTGGCCTGTTCGATCAGAATGTTGTACCGCAGCCGGGTCAACTGCTCGACGTCGGCGAGGGCCAACGCGACCTGCAGGTGCCGTGCCGCGTCGGCGTACCGGCCCCAGAGCAGCGCGCCGGTGCCGATGTTGGCGTGGATCCGGGCGATGTCGTGTCGTTCGGCCGAGGTCGCGCCGTCGACGGGCAGCCTGGCCACCAGCTCCCACGCCTCGGGCTCACCGAGCATCAGCAGCGCGGCCGCCCGGTTGCCGGTCAGCGACAGCCGGTCGGCGGCGGCGACGATGTCGGGCATCAGCGCGGCGGCGCGGCGCAGCCAGCGCAGGTGGGTGGCGGCCGGCCACGGGCCGGCGTACGCCCAGCCGAGGTAGGTCATCGCCCGGGCAGCCTCCAGTGGATCGTCGAGATGGTCGACGGCGTTGCCGAGTTCGGTCAGCGCGGCCTGTGCCTCACCACCGATGATCAGCAGCCGGCCCAGCGGGTTGCGGATGTCCGCCTGCTGCCGGGAGGTCAGCTTGGTGCGGCCCAGGACGGTACGCAGGGTGGCGACCACCCGGTGGTACACGTCGTCGACCGGTTCCCGTCGACCGAGCGCCGCCACGGCCGCCGTACGGGCGATCCGGGCCTGCTCGGGTGCGGCGAGCCGCACCGTGGCCAGCACCTCGTCGAGGGTGACCACGGCCGAGGTGTGGTCACCGGCGGCGATCATCCGGACGGCGGCCTGCTCGGCGTACCGGGCCCAGTCGGCGGTCTCGCCGGCTTCCCGGAAGTGCCGGGCCAAGCGGGCGACCGGCGGCGGGTCGAGCGCCTCGACCGCGTGGGCGGCGCGCAGGTGCAGGACGCGGCGTTCGGCCCGAGGGATGGCGTCGTAGGTGGCGGTGGCGGCGAGCGCGTGGCGGAACCACCACCGGTCGGCCGGGCCGTCGCCGTCGCACTGCAACAGGCCGGCCCCCGCGGCCTCGGCCGAAGCGGTACGGCAGGCCCGGCGCAGCAGCCCGGCGGTTGCCGCGAGGGTGGCCTCGTCGCACGGTTCGGCCAGGACTGCCGCGGCCCGCAGGACCCGTTGGGCCGGCGGGGTCAACCGGCCGACCCGTTCCCGGGTCGCGTCGCGCACAGATTCGGGCACCTGCAGTTCGTCCAGGCTCAGCCGGACCCATCGTCCGTCGCGGTAGACCACGTCCGCCCGGTCGCAGAGCAACCGGACCGACTCCTCGACCACCAGCGGGACCCCGCTGGTGCGCTGGTGCAGGAAGCTGACGAACTCGGCCGACATCGGGTTGCCGTCGAGCATCGACGACACCAGCGCCGCCGTGTCGGTCACGTCCAGCGGGGTCAGGGTGATTCGTACCGGTGCGCCGGTGGGCGACGGCCGCGCCGACAGACGCAGCAGCAGCGACCGGTCGTCGACCTCCTCCGGCCGGTAGGTCAGCACCAGGGCCGGCCCGCCCGGCTGCCGGCGGGCGGCGAGGAAGAGCAGGAACTCCAGGGTCGCCTCGTCGGCCCAGTGCGCGTCCTCGACGACGAGCAGATCCGCCCCGAGCGCGCCGATCACCTCGTCGAGTGCCCGGAACAACCGGTGCCGGGCGGCGCGGGCGTCGTCGATCGGTTCCGGGGCCGGGGGCAGCTCGGCCGACCACTCCGGTACGAGCGGCCGCAGCGCGCCGGCGAGCGGGCTCAGCCGTACCCCAGCGAGTCGGCGCCGGGCGTCGCGCAGCGCGTCGACGATCGGGCCCAGTGTCAGCGACTCCCGCAACGGCGGGCAGACCGCCAGCAGGGTGCTGGCGCGGCGCGCCGGCAGCGCCGCCAACGCCTCGTGGACCAGGCGACTCTTCCCGATCCCTGCCTCGCCCCGCACGAGCACCATCGACGAGGGCCGGTTCAGCGCATCGATCAGCGCCGCGGTCTCGCTCGCCCGGCCCACGAACCGGGGCGGGCAGACCGCCACCGCGTGCCCACTCACCCGCATCGTCGCAGGCTAACTCCGCCCCGACCCTCCGATGGTGACGTATATGGGTCGAAGTGCGAACGAGACGAAGAACGGTTCACAGATGCAACAAACCTGCACACGGCAGCTCTTGCCCTGAGGAAAGCGGTTTCCTACGATTACGTTTCGTTGATGTTTCACGCCAGGGCCGGGTGGGAGGCATATCGAGTTACATCAGTGCCGGCCGGTGGGCAGAACGGGCAATGTCCCCGCGCCGCGACCACACCAGGAGAAGGTGAAGCAACGATGAGACGACCAGTCGCACTGCGACTCCTCGCCGCGGCGGCAACGACCGCCGTGGCGGCAACGATCGGCGTGGCGCTGTCGATCCCCCAGGCATCGGCCTCGGTCACCGGCAGCGCCACCGGCTACGCGACCCAGAACGGTGGCACCACCGGCGGCGCCGGCGGACAGACCGTACGGGTCAGTACCGGCACCGCCCTGCACGCGGCCCTGTGTAACCGGGCCAGCAGCAGCACCCCGATCATCATCGAGGTGCAGGGGACCATCAACCACGGCAACACCAGCAAGGTGTCCGGCAACAGCTGCAACACCGCCGATGACGTGATCGAGCTCAAGCAGATCAGCAACGTCTCGATCGTCGGGGTGGGCGGCGGAGCCGTCTTCAACGAGATCGGCATCCACATCCGCGAGGCCAGCAACATCATTATTCAGAACGTGACGGTCCGTAACGTCAAGAAGTCCGGCTCGCCGACTTCCAACGGCGGTGACGCCATCGGCATGGAGGCCACCGTCCGCAACGTCTGGGTCGACCACGTCACCCTGGAAGCCTCGGGCGGAGAGTCCGAAGGATTCGACGGACTGTTCGACATGAAGAACAACACCCAGTACGTGACGCTGTCCTACAGCATCCTGCGCAACTCCGGCCGCGGGGGCCTGGTCGGCTCCAGCGAGAGCGACCGCTCGAACGGGTACGTCACGTTCCACCACAACCTGTACGAGAACATCGACTCCCGCACCCCACTGCTGCGTGGCGGTATCGGGCACATGTACAACAACTACTACGTGGACCTGCACGAGTCCGGCATCAACTCCCGGGCCGGTGCCCGAGCCAAGGTGGACAACAACTACTTCGAGGACGCCAAGGACGTCCTGGGCACCTTCTACACCAGCGAAGCCGGCTACTGGCAGGTCAGCGGCAACATCTTCGACAACGTGACCTGGTCGAGTCGAGGCGGCGACACCAACCCGGCCGGCCCGAACCCGCAGTCCAACACCAGCGTCAGCATCCCGTACTCGTACCCCCTCGACGGTGCGAGCTGTGTGCCGAACCTCGTCCGGCAGCTGGCCGGCGCCAACAAGGGCAACCGGGTGTCGAACGGCAGCTGCACGCCACAGAGCCCGGCTCCGACCACTCCGGGTCCCAACCCGACCACTCCGGGTCCCAACCCGACCACCCCCGGGCCGAACCCGCCCGGCGGGACCAACCTCAGCATCGGGGCCGGCTCCGACGGATCGAGCAAGGCCAGCGGCACGAGCTACGGCGACGTGCGCGACGGCGACCTGAGCAGCTACTGGTCGCCGAACGGCTCGACCGGCCGCATCTCGATCAAGTGGGATTCCGCCACCCGGGTCTCCAGCATCAACATCCGTGAGGCGTCCGGTGCGGTCGGAGTGATCGGTTCCTGGCGGGTCGTCAACAACGACAACGGTGCCGTCCTGGCCACCGGCAGCGGGGCCGGCGTGATCACCTTCAGCGCGACCTCACTGAACAAAATCAACTTCGAGATCACCGGCGCGAGCGGCACCCCCCGGGTCGCCGAGTTCGAAACGTACGCCTGACAACCGCACGCCGGGCCACCGCCCGGTGAGCGCCGCCGTGCTGACCCAGCCGGTACGGGCGGGGGCCGTCGCGTCTGACGGCCTCCGCCCCCGACAAGGAACTCAACGTTCCCGCAGCGCCTCGACCAGGGCGGCCACCCTGGGATCGGAACCCATCGTGACGCGCAGCCCGTTCGTCACGTACCCGAAGGCGATCCCGCTGGCCGGGTCCGCGTAGCCGAGCGAGCCGCCGTGGCCAGGGAAGCCGAACGCGGTCGGTGACCACCAGGGTTGGCCGGGCACCGGCAGGCCGAAGCCGAGCGCCGGCCGGGTCGGAGTCAGCAGCACCCGGTCGACTCCGTCGGCCTGTTGCCGGGTCGCGGCGGCGAGGGTGGCAGAGTCGAGGATCCGGACGCCGTCGACCGCACCGATCAGACCGGCATAGAAGCGGGCCAGCGACGAGGCGGTGCAGATGCCGTTGACCGCAGGAATCTCCGCAGCCCATGTCGATGGGTCGGCGAGGTCGAGCGGCGGATCGGTCACCATCATCGACCGAACGAGCAGCGAGGCCGGCTCGGCGTACGCGGCCAGCGCTTCCGGCGCTGTGTCGGGCGCGGCGTCGGATGGGGGGATCCGTTGCTCGACGAGTGGGGCGACCCGGTGTGTCTCGGTGTCGGGTAGGCCGATCCAGAAGTCCAGGCCGAGCGGTCCGGCGATCTCCTCGGCGAAGTAGGTGCCGACGCTGCGGCCGCTGACGCGGCGTACGACTTCGCCGACCAGCCAGCCGTAGGTGAGCCCGTGGTATCCGTGCGCGGTGCCCGGCTCCCAGGTGGGTGTCTGGGCCGCGAGCGCGGTCACGACCGGCTCCCAGGTCAGCGCGTCCGCCAGCGGAACCGGTTGGTCGAGCACCGGCAGCCCCGCTCGGTGCGACAGCAGCCAGCGGACGGGGATGTCATTCTTGCCGGCGGCCGCGAACTCGGGCCAGTACTCGGCCACGGGCGCTGCCAGGTCGAGCTTTCCTCGTTGGACCAGTAGATGCGCGCAGGCCGCCGGCACACTCTTGGTCGCCGAGAAGACCACCTGGAGGGTGTCCTCCTGCCAGAGCCGACCGGTCTGCGGGTCGGCGACCCCACCCCAGAGCCGCACCACCTCTTGGCCGTGCCGATAGACGCTGACGGCGGCTCCGATCTCCGCCCGCTGCTCGAAGCACGAAAGCCTCCCGGACCGGCTCGAAGCCGGTTGCGACCTCGCCGTCGATGACAGTCAACGCAATGCTCCAGTCGGGAAGTGGGCCACCGGATGGCCGCGGTGAGTGATCGTGTCAGGCTAGCCTGACGCATGATGTCAGGACAACCTGACGAACATATGCTTGCGGGATGGCAGAGGAACTGGTCCCAGGGCACGAGAGCCTCATCGGGTTCCGGCTGCCGGACGGGACGCTGAGCATCGACGCGGTGGAGCCCGCCGGTACGGTCGGCTACCGGGCGCGATGCCGCTGTGGATGGACCGGCGCCAGTGACTATCCCGCCGCCGACGAAGGGCGCTGGATGGCCACCTCCGAATGGGGTGTCCACCTGCGACCGATTCTGGCCGCCGCGCCGCCGGGCTGGCTGCTGAACCGCTCCGACACGCTGCGGGACAACGTCGCCGAGCTGGCCACCACCTGGCCACTACAGGCGCTTGCCGTCCTCGCCGAGGTGGAACGCTGGCAGCGACCACTGATCGAACGGGCCGTGGTGGCGGCCCGCGAGGCCGGGCTGTCCTGGGCCGAGATCGGTAACGCGCTCGGCATCAGTCGACAGTCGGCACACGAACGGTTCCGTAGCGTCGCCCCGCGCAAACAGGCCGGCTGACGGTCCTGCCCGGCTAGGTGCCGAGGCGAACCTCGTTGATGGCCGCAAGCCGGCTGGTCTTCTACCGGTACGTGGATCCGCGTCGCGGTGTGCACGACGAGTCGGGGCAGTCCGGGCGGGAAGGCCCGCGTGACGCCCGGCGCGAGATCGATGCCGACGACGTCCGCGATCGCCGGCAACTGGTCGAGGTCCGGGAGCAGATCGGTGGGCGGCACGGCGGCCGGACATACTTGACCGCGTGACCTCAACTGCCGCAGGTGTCGGCCGCGCACTGCGGCTGGTCGTCGCACTGCTGGTCACCGCGGCGGCCGTCGTCGGGGCGGTGCGGTTGGTCGCACCGGCCACCGCCGGAATTGATGGGGAGCCGTCGGGCGTACGCCGGCAGCTGACCTTTCTGCGGTCCGCGCTCGACGACGGCGCCGGCGAACAGGCCCAGCAGCTCTTCCCGGAGGGCTACTTCTTCAGCCACGCCCTGTACGGACTGGCCTGGGTCGACCTGGGGTTGCGCGCCCCGGCGGCGCAGCGGGCACAGGCGCTGACCGAGGCCCGCTGGGCGTTGTCGCGATTGGAATCACCCGCCGGGCGGGCACCGTTTCCGGCCGACCTGACCCCCGAGTACGGCGTCTTCTACCAGGGCTGGACCAACTGGCTGCGCGGCGGCGTACTCAGTCTGCAACCGGCGGACGGTCGGGATCCGGGCGAGCTGGCCCGGTTCACCGATGCCGCCGTGGCGCTCGGCGGGGCCTTCGACGCGGCCGGGACGCCGTTCCTGCCGGCGTACCACGGGCAGGCGTGGCCGGTCGACTCGACGGTGGCGATGGCGTCGCTGCGGCTGCACGACCACCTACTGCCGGCCCGTTTCGATGCCACGGTCGGCCGTTGGCTGGTCGACGTACGGCAGCGGCTCGACCCGGCCACCGGGCTGCTGCCGCACCGGGTGAATTCGGCGACCGGAGACCCGGCCGAGGTGGCCCGGGGCACCTCACAGGCTCTGATTCACCGCTTCCTGCCGGAGATCGACGCGGCGTTCGCCCGGGAGCAGTATCTGAGGTTCCGACGGGAGTTCGTGGCCTCGCCGTTGTGGCTCGGTCCGGCGGTGTTGGAGTACCGGGCCGGGACCGACGGGCCGGCCGACGTCGACTCCGGGCCGCTGCCGCTGGGCGTGAGCCTGTCGGCGACGGTGGTGACCCTCGGCGCCGCGCAACTGCACGGCGACGCCACGCTGGCCGGCGCGTTGGCCAACTACGGCGAGTTCGTCGGTCTGCCGGTGGACACCCCGAACACCAGGCGGTACGCCTTCGGCCTGCTCCCGGTCGGCGACGGGTTCCTCGCCTGGTCCAAGACCGCCCGGCCGTGGGTCGCCGGCACGCCGGACCCACCACCGGCGACCGTCTCCTGGGCTTGGCGGCTGCCGCTGCTGTCGATTCTGCTGCTGGCCGCGCTGCTGCCCTGGCTGGCCATGTCGTTGCGCCGGGCCAGCCTGCCAGGGTGATGGATCCTGTTTCGCTTCCGGGTGCTGGGCTGCGCGGGTCCTCAACGATCGGCCGCCGGACGGGCGTTGAGCGGTCGCGCTGCTCCACGCCCATCCGGCGGCCGCCACTACTGGGGCTGCCCGTAAGGTCGGGTCACTCCGCTTTCGGCTGACGCACGACCCGGGCGGCCAGGTCGGCACCGTCGCGGAGCCCGGCCACGCCGACCTCGGCATCGACGTCCAGGCTGGACAGCTCCACCTCGTCGCCGTCGTCGACCACCCGGCATTCGTCGGCGCAGGTCCAGTCGAGGACGAAGCCGTCCGACGACTCGACGGCGATCGTGGTGCCGTCGACGGACTGGACCGTGCCACGTTGCATGACGATGGTGCGGGGGCCGTCGTCGGTCTGCACGGTCAGCTCGCCGTGCAGCCTGGCGCCGTGTAGCCCGGCCGCGCCGCGCGGCCCGCCACCGTGCCGCCCCGACCACCGGCCGGGGAATCCGTCCCGCCAGCCTGGATGCTCGTCGCCGGCGAAGTCGAAGTCGCCGTAGTCGAGGGTGTCCACCGCCGCGACAGCGACGGGATCCACCCCGTCGGGCCCGTCGGTCGTCCGGCTGACCCCGCAGCCGGTGAGCGCCAGCAGGGTGACCGCCCCCGCCGCGGTGCCGACCAGTGCTGTCCTGCCAAGTAAATGTCTCATGAGGCAAGCTTCGGCGGTGCCGGCGAAGGTCCGGTCAGGATGATGTTCGGATCAGGTAAGGCCGTCGGCCCGGCCGGGAGCCGTCGGCCGGCGCGGCAGGCGCACGGTGAAGGCGGCGCCGCCACCGGGGGAGTGTCCGGCGATGATCTGGCCGCCGAGACGTCGAGTGAGCCCGGCGGCCAGCGCCAGGCCGATCCCGGAGCCGACCGACCGTTCGCCCCGGTACCGGTGCTGCAACGCGCCGCGCTCGAAAATCACCGCCAGGTCGTCGTCGGTGAAACCGGGGCCGTCGTCGTGCACCTGGATTGCGACGGTGTGTGGGTCCGCGGCGACCGTGACCGGCGGTACGCCGAGCCGCACCGTGCCGCCGGCCGGCACCACTCGCAGCGCGTTGTCCAGCAGGATGTCGAGGACCTGTCGCAGCCGACCCGGGTCGGTGCGGACCAGCACGGGTGTCGTCGGCGGCGACGCGGTCAGTGTCACGCCGTTGCCGGTGAACCGGGGCCGCCAGGCGTCGACCGCGTCGGTCAGCACCGTGCCGAGGTCCACCTCGGTCAGCTCCAGGGCGAAGTCGGAGGCCTCCAACCGGGCCAGTGCCAGCAGGTCGCTGACCAGCCGGTCCAGCCGGTGCGCCTCGCCGAGCATGATCCGGCCGGTCTGCGCGGCGTCGTCGACGTCGACCACGCCGTCGGCGATCGCCTCGGCGTAGCCACGCAGGGTGGTCAGCGGGGTCCGCAGCTCGTGCGAGATGGAGAGCAGAAAGTCGCGTTGCCGGGCCTCGCTGACGGCGAGCGCGGCGGTGAGATCGTTGAGCGCGTGGGCCAACTGTTCG
The DNA here is from genome assembly GCF_048060115.1 of Micromonospora sp. LOL_023. Classification (NCBI taxonomy): domain Bacteria; kingdom Bacillati; phylum Actinomycetota; class Actinomycetes; order Micromonosporales; family Micromonosporaceae; genus Micromonospora; species Micromonospora sp. LOL_023. The sequence goes on along the minus strand of NZ_JBHMIM010000047.1, from coordinate 41,825 downwards.
GCCTCGACCGGTGGTTCGACCGGCACCCGTACGGTGCGGTCGCCGGCCCGCAGCCGGACCGCGGCGTCGGCGGCGGCCCGGATCGGTCGGGACAGCCGGGCGGCGAGCAGCACCCCGGCGATCAGCCCGGCGGCCAGCCCGGCGGCCAACGCCAGCCACAGATTGCTCCAGACGAGCCGGCCGGCACCGGCGCGCAGCGGCTGGACCAGTACGAAGGCCGTCCCGTCGGCGAAGGGACGGCCTTCGAGCAGGACCGGCTGCCCGTCGACGCGGACCGGTCGCCGCTGGCTGACCGGTTCGCCGGCGGCGAGCCGGCGTACCACCGCGGCCGGCAGTCGCGGCGGCGCCGCCGCACCACGGTCGACGTACAGCAGTTCGACGCCTTGTCCGTCGAACTTGGCGGCCAGCCGGCCGGCCAGCGCCGCGCGGTCGGTGCCGGCGGCGTCGGCGAGGACCACTTCGACCAGGTCGGCTCTGGCGGCGAGGGCCGCTCGGGCTCCCCGTTCGGTGCCCCGGACTCCGAGCGGGATCGCGACCGCCGCGGTGACCAGCACCGACAGGACGGCGACGGCGCAGGCGACGCCGACCGTACGTGCGGTGAGGGTACCGGTGAGCCGGTGCCCAGTGGACCGAGGCTGGCCGGCGGCGTGGCCGGGGTCAGCCATCGGCGGTGTATCCGACGCCGCGTACCGTCCGGAGCACGCCGGCTGCTTCGCCAAGTTTCGCCCGCACCTGGGCGATGTGCACGTCCACGGTGCGGGTGCCGGCGTGGGCGGCGTACCCCCAGACGGCGGCGAGCAGTTCGTCGCGGGTGAAGACCCGGCCGGGTCGGCGGATCAGGTGTGCCAGCAGGTCGAATTCGGTGGAGGTGAGGGCGACCGGGCCCTGCGCGGCGGTGACGGTACGTCGGGCCGGGTCGAGGGCGATGGGGCCGAGCGTGTGCACCGGTTCGGCGTCGGGTGGGCCGAGGGCGCGGCGGCGGATGGCGCGGACCCGGGCGACCAGTTCGCGCGGGCTGAACGGCTTGGTGACGTAGTCGTCGGCGCCGAGTTCCAGCCCGACGATCCGGTCGGCCTCGTCGTCGCGGGCGGTGAGGAAGATGACCGGGGTCCAGTCGCCGTCGGCGCGCAGTTGCCGGCAGATCTCGGTGCCGGACATCCCAGGCAGCGCGATGTCCAGCACGCAGAGGACCGGGCGGAGCCGACGGGCGGCGGCGAGCCCGGCGGGCCCGTCGGCGCAGGTGTGCACACCGAAGCCGTCGCGGGTCAGGTAGAGCCGGATCAGGTCGGAGATGGGGCGTTCGTCCTCGACGACGAGGACCAGTCCGCAGCTGTCCCGGGCGGGGGAGGGCGGGTCCGGCGCGTGTGCGGTGGTCACCGTCCAATCATGGCGCGGTCCGGCCACTACGACATCAGGTTCCGGTACGGATCAGGTAAAAGTCGCTGGTGGCGGGTGATTCCCGGATTGTCAGCCGGACCGAATGCCGCATCAAATCAGATCACGGTCAATAACTGTACGCGCACAATATGTGTTCACTAGGCTGAGTCGCATAGTCCGCTCAATAGATGGAGGTGGATCAGTGTTTGTCCGCACTGGTTCCAGTCCCGGTCGTGCGCACCCGCTCCGGGGCATCGCCCAGCGGGGCGTTGCCCTGCTCGCCGCGGCGCTTCTGGCGGTCACCGCCGCTCTTGCCGGGGCGGTACCGGCCCAGGCGGCGGTCCCCGACCGGTGGGGGTTCGCCTATCTGCAGACCCCGACCCCGGCACCCGGCACCATTCTCGAAACCACCCGCCAGTGGGGCGGCTGGAAGGCCGGCGCTCCCGCACTGTGGGCCACCGTCGACCAGATCGGCATCGGTCGCTACCGGGTGAGGTTCCCGTTGACCGCCTCACTCAACGGTGCCGCCCATGTCACCGCGGTCGACAACGCCCCCCGCTGGTGCCAGGTATTCCAGACCTTCCCGTCCGGCACTGACCAGATCGTCATCGTCCAGTGCTACCGACCTGGCGGAGCACCGGACAACTCCCGGTTCGTCGTCGACTACACCGCCGCCTCCGGGGTGCTGCCACCCGGCCCGGACGCGTTCGGCTACGTCAAGGCGAACCCGGTCGGTGGCCTCATCTCCTCCTACAACTCCGTTGGTGCCGGCAATCTGGTCAGCCAGCTCGGCACCGGCTTCTACGAGGTGAGACTCAACGGCCTCGGCACCGCCCTGCTGGACGGCAACCTGCAGGCCACCGCCGAGCATCCGAACCTGCCGCGCCGCTGCAAGATCGCCAGATGGACCTCCACCGGCGGCACGATCCTGGCGTACGTGTTCTGCTTCGACCCCGCCGGAGCGATGGCCGACAGCTTCTTCAACCTCACCTACCACCGGCAGCGGCCGATCTTCGGCGCGGTCGGACCACCCAACCGCTTCGCCTACCTCTGGAGCCCGGCGCTCGGGGGCGCCACCGACTTCAACTCCGCCGGCGGGGTCAACAGCATCATGGTCTCCGGTGTCGGGCAGTACCTGGTGACCCTGCCGCTGGTCGGTTTCCGGATGACCACGGTGCAGGTCACCGCCTTCGGCACCACCCCGGACTACTGCAACCTGCAGGCACCCTGGCTCCTGTCCGGCAGCACGGTCTTCGTCCGCAACGTGATCTGTTTCAACGCGGCCGGGGCCCAGACACCGAACAACTTCTTCCTCACCTACTCGTCCAACGTCTGACCGGGCGGGTCGGGGCGGGTGACCACCCGCCCCGACCCCGCGCACGGGTTGGAATCAGGCCAGGCCCGCCCGGCGCAACGCGTCGGCGAGCGCGCCGTCGGGCTGGCCGCCGCCCGCCCGGCCGCCACCGGAGGACTGCCGGCCGCCACCGGCACCGCCCCGGCCACCCGGCTGACCGCCCTTGCCCCGCTGGCCGTCGCGGCCCTGCTGGCGGGGTTGACCGCCCCGGCCCTGACCGCCCCCGGCCACGCCGTCGCGCTGGCCCGGGGCCCGGCCGCTGCCCGGTTCGTCGTCCAACCGCAGCGTCAACGAGATCCGCTTGCGCGGCGCGTCCACGTCGAGCACCTTCACCCGCACGATGTCGCCGGGCTTGACCACCTCCCGGGGATCCTTGACGAACGTCTTCGACAACGCGGACACGTGCACCAGACCGTCCTGGTGCACCCCGACGTCGACGAACGCGCCGAACGCGGCCACGTTCGTCACCACGCCCTCCAGGATCATCCCGGGGCGCAGGTCCGCCAGGGTCTCCACCCCGTCGGCGAAGGTCGCGGTGCGAAACGCCGGCCGAGGATCCCGGCCGGGCTTCTCCAACTCGGCGAGGATGTCGGTGACGGTCGGCAGACCGAAGACGGAGTCGACGAACTTCTCCGGCTTGATCCGGCGCAGCGTCTTCGCGTCACCGATCAACGTCCGCAGGTCGGCCCCGGTGTCGGCGAGGATCCGCCGCACCACCGGGTACGCCTCCGGGTGCACACTGGACGAATCGAGCGGATCCTCGCCGTCGCGGATGCGCAGGAAGCCGGCACACTGCTCGAACGCCTTGGGCCCCAACCGGGCCACGGTCTTGAGCGCGGCCCGGGACCGGAACGGCCCGTTGGCGTCGCGGTGCAGCACGATGTTCTCCGCCAGCCCGGCACCGATGCCGGAGACCCGGGTCAACAGCGGCGCAGACGCGGTGTTGACGTCCACCCCGACACCGTTGACGCAGTCCTCGACCACCGCGTCGAGCGAACGGGACAACTTCGTCTCGGAGATGTCGTGCTGGTACTGCCCGACGCCGATCGACCGGGGGTCGATCTTGACCAGCTCGGCGAGCGGATCCTGCAGCCGGCGGGCGATCGACACCGCGCCGCGCAGCGACACGTCCAGGTCGGGCAGCTCCTGCGACGCGTACGCCGATGCCGAGTAGACCGACGCGCCCGCCTCGGAGACCATCACCTTGGTCGGGGTCAGCTCCGGATGCCGGGCGATCAGATCGGCGACCAGCTTGTCGGTCTCCCGCGACGCGGTGCCGTTGCCGATCGCGACGAGATCCACCCGGTGCGCGGCGATCAGCTTGGCGAGGGTGTCGATGGCGGCGTCCCACTGGCGGCGCGGCTCGTGCGGGTACACCGTCTCGGTCGCCACCACCTTGCCGGTGGCGTCCACCACCGCCACCTTCACCCCGGTCCGAATACCCGGGTCCAGGCCCATCGTGGTACGGCTGCCGGCCGGTGCCGCCAGCAGCAGGTCCCGCAGGTTGGCCGCGAACACCCGTACCGCCTCGTCCTCGGCCGCCTGCCACAGCCGCATTCGCAGGTCGGCGCCGAGGTGGATCAAGATGCGGGTCCGCCAGGCCCAGCGGACCGTGTCGGCCAGCGACTTGTCCGCCGGCCGGCCCTGGTCGCCGATGCCGAACTTGCCGGCGATGATCGGCTCGTAGCTGCTCGGCCCCGGCGCGGCGTCGGCCGGCACCTCCTCCGGCTCCATGCTCAGATCGAGGACCTGCTCCTTCTCGCCGCGGAACATGGCCAGCACCCGGTGCGACGGCAGCTTGGTGAACGGCTCGGCGAAGTCGAAGTAGTCGGCGAACTTGGCCCCCTCACTCTGGCGTCCCTCGCGTACCCGGGACGTGAGCCGGCCCCGCGACCACATCCGCTCGCGCAGCCCGCCGATCAGGTCGGCGTCCTCGGCGAAGCGCTCCACCAGGATCGCCCGCGCGCCGTCGAGCGCCGCCGCCGCGTCGACCACCCCCTTGTCGGCGTCGACGTAGCCGCCGGCCACCGTCGAAGGATCCTGGCCCGGGTCGCCGAGCAGCAGCTCCGCCAGTGGCTCCAAACCGGCCTCGCGGGCGATCTGCGCCTTCGTCCGCCGCTTCGGCTTGTACGGCAGATAGATGTCCTCCAGCCGCGCCTTCGAGTCGGCCGCCATGATCTGTGCGGTCAACGCCTCGTCCAGCTTGCCCTGGCTGCGGATCGACTCCAGGATCGCGCTCCGACGTTCCTCCATCTCGCGCAGGTAGCGCAGCCGCTCCTCCAGGGTGCGCAACTGCGCGTCGTCGAGCATCCCGGTCTGTTCCTTGCGGTACCGGGCGATGAACGGCACCGTCGAGCCGCCATCGAGCAGTTCGACGGCGGCCGCCACCTGTCCCGTCCGTACTCCGAGTTCCTCGGCGATCCGTTGATCAATCGCTGTGGTCACGTCGCGTGCCCCGCTCCAACTCCCCGGCTACCGGCGGCGGTGTCCCGCCGGGCCCGATGCCTGCGACCCGTCGAGCGGGCCAGCCGGTCGACGGGGACCACGGTGCGCGGTCCGGGATGCATTCTGCCGGCTCCCGGCGACCGGTGTCGCGTCACCACGCGATCGAGGTGTCCCGCTGCGGCCACAGCCGGATCGCGGTCTTCGACCGGGGCGTCGGTGCGTCGATCGCGGCGACGACCGCGGCCAGCTGCGGATCCAGGTGGGCCGCGGTCGCCGTCAACTGGCTGCGCACGGTCGGGCCGAACATGGTGACGAACCAGCTGGCCGCGCCGGTGACGCGGACGATCTGCGCGAGTACGGCGGTCCGCCCGTCCACCGCGACCACCCGGCCCAGGGCATGCCCGAGGCGGACCCGGGGGCCGACCGCCCGGACCGGATCCATCGCCAGGAACCGGGTGACGGTCCGCCGGGTCACCGGCTGGCGGACCAATTCGGTACGCAGCACGCCGAGCGATTCGAGGTCCTCGGCGACCACGTCGGGCAGCCCGGTGCGCATCAACGCGATCCATTCCGTCACCGGCTGCCGGCGTTCCTGGCGCAGCTCGGCGAGCAGCGGATCGGCGACCGGGTCACCAAGTGGTTGCCCGTCGATGGGCACCAGCAGACCGTCGTCGTGGATCTCCGCCCGCCCGGCCAGGATCAGCGTGGCGACGGCGGTGCCGGCGAGCCCGGCCCCGAGGGGATCCCGGCCGATCATCGGCCGGCCGGTGCTGTCGTCGAGCGCGACCAGGAAGAACTCCTCGGTCAGCGTCAACTCCGACGGAGTTCGAGCACGGCGCATCGAATCGTCCCTTGCGGCGGTTTCTGGTGCGCGAGCCGAGCCGGACCGGTGCGGGCGGCCCGGCAAGAATGACCTTGCTGCAGCGTGACCTTACGACGCCGGACCAATCCGCTCAAGTCATTGCTTTGCTGGACACCGATAAATGTTCCGCCAACAGTGCCACCTACCCCCACCCCGAACGCGGAGGTGACCCTGGCCGGGTTAGCGTCTGCTGGTGGACCACCTGGCAGCTGACCCCCGTGCCCGCCGCCTGTTCGGTCGCCGGGCCGCCGCCGCCAGCGATCTGGCGGCGAGTCCGTTCCGGGCCGACCGGGACCGGATCGTCTCCTCCCCGTTCTTCGCCCGGCTGGGCGGGGTGACCCAGGTGATCAGCCCCGGTGGGTCCGGTCTGCTGGTGCACAACCGGCTCACCCACAGCCTGAAGGTGGCGCAGGTGGGCCGGGCCATCGCCGAACGGCTCACCGCCGACGAGCGGCACCGGGCGCTGCTGGGCAAGCTCGGTGGTTGCGACCCGGACGTGGTCGAGGCCGCCGCGCTCGCCCACGACCTCGGGCATCCCCCGTTCGGGCACCTCGGTGAGCGGGTACTGGACCGGGTGGCCCGGCAGCGGCTCGGCCTGCCCGACGGCTTCGAAGGCAACGCGCAGTCGTACCGGATCGTGACCAGCACCGAGATCCGCGGCGAGGCGGCGGTCGGGTTGGACCTGACCTCGGCGGTGCGGGCGGCGATGCTGAAGTATCCGTGGACCCGGCGCACCTATCCGGACCCGCACCCGAGCGGGCTGCACCCGGCGCCGCGCGGCGCGGCGGTGGCCTCGGACGACCCGTCGGTCGGCTCGGTGAAGTTCGGCGCGTACACCACCGAGGCCGCTGACCTGCGCCAGGCCCGGGAGCCGTTCGCCGGGCTGATCGATCCGTGGCAGCAGACCGTCGAGGCGTCCATCATGGATACGGCTGACGACATCGCGTATGCCATCCACGATGTGGAGGACTTCCACCGGGTCGGCGTACTGCAGCAGGGCGCGGTTGCCGGCGAACTGGTCTCCTGGCAGCGGGCCAACGCCGAGCTGGCCGCGCTGGCCGACGCCGAGATCGCCGCCACCGCGCACCGGCCGGGTCGCTCTCTGGAACGGCTCCGGCGCCAGCTGCACCGCAAGGACAGCTGGATCGCTTCCGACGAGGTCTTCGCCGCTACCGTCGAGCACGTACGGCGGGAGCTGGTCGAGGGCCTGCTGATGGTGCCGTTCGACGGGTCGATCGAGGCAGAGGAGAACATCACCCAGTTCTCCGCCCGGTGGACCCGCCGGCTGGTCGACGCGATCGGCGTCATCGCCGACCCGCCGGTGCGCTCCGGGCACGTGCTACTGGCCACCGCCCAATGGCACGAGGTGCAGGTGCTCAAGTTCGTCCACCACCGGTTCGTCCTCGCCCGCCCGGACCTGGCGTTGCACCAGCGCGGCCAGGCCGACCTGCTGGCCACCCTGGTCGACGCGTTGGCGTCCTGGCTGGCCGACCCGGAGGAACAGGCCCGGCTGCCGCGCCGCCTGCACGACCTGGTCGAGCTGGCCGAAGCCGAACTGGCCGGGCTGGTCTCCGACCCGGCCGGGGCGGCCCGTGGCCGGGCGATCGTCGACTACGTGGCGTCGCTCACCGACGGTCAGGCGGTCGCCCTGCTCGGCGCGCTAACCGGGCGGTCCGGCCAGCTGTGGACCGACGCCTTCGTGCTCTGACCCTCGTACGGTGATCCCCGTCCGCCTGATCAGTCCCGCCAGCCGTAGTCGAGATCGGCCAGGCTGGTGCCGACGGTGATCCGGGACAGGACGCTCAGCAGCGCCGCCCGCCGCTGGTCCCGGCTGACGATGTCGGCCGCGTCGGCGTTGAGCGCTACGTAGCGCTGCCAGATCTGCTGCTCGATCTCCTCGGCGTTGACCAGGTCGCGGTCACACTCCGTTTCGGGACAGGCATAGTACCGGGTGTGGTTGTCGGAGCAGGCCGGGATCAGCGCGGCGCCGCAGCACCACAACAGTCCGCGCAGGATGTAGAGGTCGGATCCGGTCTTGTCACGGTGTGCGGGGTTGACCATGATGCCCATGTCTCATCGCCTCCTGCCAGTGGGTACGGGCAAAAGCGGTGTCCGGTTCGCCGGATGGGCGCGTCGATGACGCTGGTTCGGCCCGACTGGGTGGTTCAGCGTGGCCGGCCGCCGCCGGGGCGCAGGTTCTGCAGCCGTACCTGACCTCGGGCGATCAGCTGACCGTCACTGTCGGTGATTTTGACTTCCCAGAGTTGCTGGCTGAAGCCGCGGTGCACCGGAGTGCTGACGACGATCAGTTCGCCGTCGCTGACCGCCTTGAGGAAGTCGGTCTGGTTCGACACCCCGACCACCCGGCCGTCGGCACCGAGCCACCTCGCGCCACCGAGACTCGCCGCGCTCTCCACCAGCGCGCAGTACACCCCGCCGTGCACGATTCCGAACATCTGGTGCAGCGCCGAGGTGACCGGCACCCGCAGCTGGACCCGATCTGCCGACGCCTCATCGAGTCGTACGCCGAGCAGCCCGTCCAGCCCGGTCACCACCTGGTCCATGTCAGCCTCCTGTCGAGGCCTCGTCCGCCTCGCGGCGAGCTTAGCGAGTCCGCGCGGCTGCCCCGGCTGCCCCGGTCAAGTCGGCCGAGTCGGCGTCGGGCGCATCGGCGCGCTGGTCGTTCGGCCCGGTCCGGGTGGGCCTGCTCAGCAGTCGCATCGCCGGCAACTCGACCCAGCGGTGCAGCGGCACGGCCAGCAGGTACGACCCGACCAGGAACGCCAGCGCCAGCGCGACGGCCTGTGGCGCGCTCCAGAGTCGTTCCCGGCCGACGAGGTGCATCACGGTCACGATCACCACCATGTGGACGAGGAAGAACGCGTACGACACCTCACCCAGATGGACGGCGAGCCGGTCCCGGCACCAGGAACGTTGCCCCGGATGTCGGCCAACGCGGCCGCGGGGATCAGCAGGGCGATCGTGACGACCGTCGCGGCGGTGTCCCTTGCCGAGGCCGGCAGCCAGTCGACGGCCAGGTAGTTGGCGACCCACAGCACGGTCGCCAACGGCAGGCCGGGCCCGCGCCACGCACCGCGCAGCACGAGCAGGGCCAGCACGATGCCGAGTAGGAACTCCAACCCGCGTACCGGCGGGAACACGTACACGAACCACCGTCGGTGCTCGGCCGCCACGAAGACCTCGGCGACCAGTGGCATCAGCCAGACCGCCGCCGGCAGGGCTACCACGGCGACCCGCAGTGCCACGGTGCCGAGCCGGCGCAGACCGGCGTAGAGCAGCGGGAAGGCGAGATAGAACGCGATCTCGCAGGAGAGCGACCAGGTGACCGGGTTGACACCCAGGTAGTGGACGTCCGAGGGGTGCCAGGCCTGCACCAGCAGGGCGGAGCCGACGAGTTGTTGTGGCCAGATGTCCGGTATCCGGGCGGAGACCGCCAGCCCGGCCATCGCCAGGATCAGCGCGGCCAGATGCGCCGGGTAGACCCGCACGATCCGACCCAGCCAGAACCGGCCCTTACGGTAACCGGGGCGTACCGACCAGGTGAGCACGAATCCCGACAGCACAAAGAAGACGGATACGCCAAGGTCGCCGGCGTTGAACAGGATGCCGCCGATCCGCTGGTCCTGTGGGTCGGCCAGCGGGATGAACGAGTACGCGTGCACCCCGAACACCAGCAGCGCGGCGGCGAAGCGCAGTCCGGTCAGTGACGGCAGCCGGCCCGGGGCGGGAGGAGTGGCGGGCACGACCATGCATTGTCCAGCACGGCTCGGCGTCAAACGAGGCGGTCGTTACCCGGTGCGCCAGTCATCCGCCTCCGCCGATCGGACCGGACATTGCGGCCGGTCCTGACCAGGCCGGGCAGGCGGTTGGCTTGGTATGGTGTGCGCCTGTTTGACGAATCAGTCGGTGGATGACATGTGCGCAGGGGCCCTTGTGGCGCGACCTACGGCGCCGGGGACGAGACGCGCCACCTCGTCACCGCTGCCGGCCCTGGCGTTCCTTGCCTTCGGCGTCACCGCTGCGGTCTTCTACATCGCCGTGGACACCCCACTGGTCAACGCTCTGGCGTTCGCCGTGGCCGGAATCGGCGGCACGGTCGCCGTGGTGGCGGGCCCACGCTGGCACGGCGCGCAGCCCCGGTTCGCGTGGCGGCTGCTCGCCATCGCGTGTGTGCTGTTTCTCACCGGCGCGCTGGGCCGGCCGTGGGCGGTCGAGCAGGACGGCTGGCCGGCGTTGGCCGCCGACGCGGCCACCGTGCCCGGCTACCTGTTCATGCTGCTCGGGCTGGCCGGCCTGCTGCGTACCCGGGGCCGGTTGCCGTCGCACGCGGTGATCGACGGTCTGATCGTGTTCATCGGCGCGGCGCTCTGCTCGGTGCTGCTGCTGGCGGTGCCGGCGGGCAGCATCGCGGACCGGCCGGCCCTGGTCTCCGCCCTCGCCGCGCTCTACCCGATCTTCGATGTGATTCTGGTGCTGGTGCTGGTCAGCCTGGCCTTCACCACGGCGGCTCGCCGACCGAGCTACCTGTTGCTGGTCGCCTCGATGGGTTCGCTGCTGATCGGTGACGTGCTCTACGCCATCATCGGCGTGTCCGGCCAGCTCACCGGCTCCCGCCTGCTGGACCTGCCGTTCCTGCTGGGCTTTCTGCTGATCGGGGCGGCGGCGCTGCACCCGTCCGTGGTCGAATTGGGACGTGCCGCCCGGCTGCCGGTGCAGGCCTGGTCCTGGCAGCGGCTGTTGCTGATCGGCCCGGCCCTGGCCGTTCCGTTCCTGCTGACCATCTTCGTGTCCGGCCGGTCGATGGCCGACCGGGTGGTGCTCGGTGTGGGCGGCGCGGCGATGGTGGTGCTGATGATGCTGCGGGCGGTCTCCGCCGTGCAGGGATATGCCGCCGCCCAGCGTCGCTACGAGCACCGGGCCACCCACGACCCCCTCACCGGCCTGCCGAACCGGCTGATGCTCGCCGCCGAGGTGCGTCGACTGCTCACGGTGCGGCCGCCGCAGCCGACCTGGATCTGGGTCTTCTTCCTCGACCTGGACGGGTTCAAACTGGTCAACGACTCATGGGGGCATCACGCCGGCGACCAGTTGATCGCCGAGGTGGCTGGCCGGCTGCGGGCGGCGTTGCCGACTGCGGCGACGGTCGCCCGGGTCGGTGGCGACGAGTTCGTCGTGGTCCATCTGGGGAGCCGATCCGAGGCGATCGCTCTGGCCGACCAGATCATCGACTGTGTGAACGAACCGTTGCAGATTCGTCAGGTCGAGGCGGTGATCACCGCCTCGGTGGGAATCGCCGGCACCCAACTCGGCCCGTTGCCGGACGGGGGCGGACCCCCGGTGACGGCCGACGCGTTGTTGCGGGATGCGGATACCGCCATGTACCAGGCCAAGGCGGACGGCCGAGGGCGCTGGGTGATGTTCGACGCGTCCATGCACGAACGCGTCCGGGAACGGGTGGACATCGAGCAGGCCCTGCGGGCAGCGCTGAACCAGGACGATCTGCGGCTGGCGTACCAGCCGATCGTCGACCTGGAAAGCGGCAGCCTGATCGGCGCGGAGGCCCTGCTGCGGTGGAACCACCCGGAACGTGGTGCGGTGTCGCCCGCGGTGTTCATCCCGATCGCCGAGGACACCGGGCTGATCGCACCCATCGGGCGGTGGGTGCTCGACCACTCGCTGCGTCAGCTGTCGCAGTGGCGGGCGGACGGTACGGTCAGCGCCGACTTCTGGATGTCGGTGAACGTGTCACCCCGCCAGCTCCGGGATGCGGGTCTCGCCCGCGCGTTGGACGACGCCCTGGCCCGCTACGACGTGCCGGCCGCCGCAGTGGTGCTGGAGATCACCGAGTCGGTGATGATCGATCCGACCAGCGTCATCGGCCAGGTGCTGTCCGAACTGAGGCAGCGGGGGATTCGGATCGTCGTCGACGATTTCGGCACCGGATTCTCAGCCCTCGGGTATCTGCGTAGTCATCCGGTCACCGGGGTCAAGGTGGACCGTGCGTTCGTCGCCGGGCTCGGCACGAGCGCCAAGGACGAGGAGATCGTCCGTGCGGTGGTGGCGATGAGCAGCGCGTTGCACCTCACCGTGGTCGCCGAAGGCGTCGAGACGCCGCTGCAGCAGGGCGTACTCGCCGTGTTGGGCGTCGTGTTCGGGCAGGGTGAGCTGTGGGGCGAGCCGGTGGAGCCGGCGGTGTTCGTGCAGCGGTGGGCGATGGGGCGGCAGGTGCCTGCGGAGTCGGCTCAGGTCCGCGGCGGCAACTCGTAGAGCCAGTAGGTCTGCTCGTCCATCTTGCTGGCCCGCATGCCCTCGGTCAGTGACATCAGGGTCTGCTGGATCGCCCGGCCCAGGCCGATCTCATCGTTGCGGCGGCAGATGTCCAGCGCGGCGATGCCGTTGGTGGCCGCCACCCGCTGCCACATGTCCGCGATGACCGCCTCGAACAACCCGGATCCGCGTGACTGCGGATGGATGGCGAAGAAGCCGATGTACCAGATGCGTTGCTGTGCGTACAGGTCCGGCCAACGGTGCGCGAAGTAGTCCGGTGAGATCAGTGGTAGCGAATCGAGCTCGTTGGTGAACGTGGCCAGTGCGGCCACCTGGTCGGTCCGTTGCGGGTCCCGGCCGAGATACTTCAGCACCCGCTTGTCGCTGAGTACTTCGTCGAACTCCGCGCGATGCATCACGTGTCGTTGCACTGCGGCTGTCCTGAGCTCGTCGAAGGCGCTGGTGTACAGCTGCCACACCGCGTCGGACAACTCGGGCGGGATGCTGGTGTCGACCTCTATGTACATGACCACCCCTCCGGGCCGCACCGGACGGTGGTGGGGGTGAGGCGCGGCCCTACCTCCTGAGTATGGGTGACAGTTGAGCGTTAGATCAGGACGGCCCCGGACTCTGACGCGACGGCTTACCGACCGCCATGCCTCCGATCCTTTGTGGAAGGCACAGCGGGGCGTCCGGGAGTGGGCGCACTGATGATGGCCTGACGCACCTCATCCGACTTCTCACCAGGGAAACCGATCCAAAGGCCGCTTCGATCCGTACCTCGGAACAGGCACTTCCAAGGCAGGTGCCCGACGAGCGTCGAGGAGGGCCGACATGCAGCGACCGGCACAGGGGGAGCAGCCCGCCGCGATCGACCTCGGTCTCGTGGACCGCCCGGAACAGACCCGGCTGTCGCCGGGACCGGTGACACCTGTGGCCGAGGCGGTCGATCCGTCCGTTTCGTTTGTCGACGACGGGCCGGTGGCCGGGCGGTCGCCCTGGCTGCCGCCACCGTCGTGGCTGGCCAGGGAGCTGGACCGGCCCGAACTGGGCACCCCCGCCGTGCCGTTGTTCGACCGCGAGGCGACCGGGCCCGCCGAACCACAACGCCCCCGGCGTGGCCCACGCCGGTACCTGCTGATTCTGGCTGGATTCCTCGCCTTGTTCCTGCTCGGAGCCCTCGTCGGTGCCGGCGTGGTGGAGACGATGCGCAGCGACACCGGTGACGCGACCGCAGCGCCGCCCGGTGATGCCGCCGGCGGACAGCCCGGCGGCGCTGATCCGCTGCTCGGCGGCGGCCCCGCTGACGCCACCGAACCCGCTACCGAACCCGAACCCGCTACCGAACCCGCTACCGAACCCGAACCCGAACCCGAACCCGAACCTGAACCCGCCACCGAACCACTTGTCACCGGACCCCTCGGTGAACTGCGGGAGGCCAGGTTCGATCTGGTCAGCGGCACTTCCACGGTGAACGTTCGAGTCAGCGACCTCGGCGACGAGCTGTACCGGGTGTCCACCCCGATCGACGCCGACGTGCGACCCCGGGTGATCGCCGACGGGAAGGACATCCAACTGCACCTCGTACCCAGCGGGCAGCCCGGCCCCGGCGTCGTCGACATCGAACTGCACTTGGCGGTCCGCTGGCAGTTGCGGCTGACCGGTGGTGTCACCCAGCACACCATCGACCTGAGCGGTGCCGACATCGCCGGCGTCGACATCGCCGGTGGCGCCGTCCGCATCGACCTGACCGTGCCCACACCGCAGGGCACCATGCCGATCCGGATGACCGGCGGGGCCAACCAGTTCCTGATCACCGCGCCGGACGGGGCACCGGCCCAGGTCCGCTTCGGTGCCGGAGCGGGCGGCGCCACCATCGACGGCCGCGACCGGGACGGCATCGCCCGCGACGAGGTCTTCACCGGCCAGGACTGGGCCGCGGCAACCGACCGCTACGACATCGACGTCGTCGCCGGAGTCTCCGTGTTCACCCTGCAACGGAACTGACGGGCGGGCGACTACTCGGCCTGCTCCGCGTCGTCCATCACCCGGTAGATCCGCTGCTCAGACACCGGATAGGGGGTGCCGAGCGCCTGAGCGAACACGTTGACCCGCAGCTCCTCGATCATCCAGCGGATCTGCCGGGCCGCCTCGTTGCCCCGTCGTGCTGGCGGCAGTCCGTCGAGCAGTTGTTGATACTCACGGCTCACCGCATCGATCCGGGCCTGCTGATCGCGGTCCCGTTTCGGGTTCTGCCCCAGCCGGTCCAACCGGCGCTCGATCGCGGTGAGATACCGGGGCAGATCCGTCAGCCGCGAATACCCGGTCGCCGTCACGAACCCCGGATAGACCAGCGCGGCGAGCTGGCCACGGATGTCACTCAACGCCGCCACCAGGGACAGATCGGCGGTACGCCCGAGCCGCTGCTCCACCGCGTACGCCACCGTCAGCACCTGGCGCACCCGGCCCACCACCTCAACGGTCGTGTCCACCAGACCGGCGCGGACCCGCTCCCGCAGCGCCGCGAACCCGTCGGCGTCCCACGCCGGGCCACCGGCGTCGGCCATCAGCTTGTCGACCGCCGCCCCGGCGCAGTCCTCCAACAGCTCCACGACGCTGCGGTACGGATTGCGGCTCAACGCCAACTTGTCCTGGTTGGACAGACGGCCGGCGACGAACTTCGCCGGTGACGGCAGACCGAGCAGCAGCAGCCGGCGGGTGCCGGCCCACATCGACCGGTCCCGGGCACCGGCGCCGTCGAACACCCGAACCGCCACCGAGTCGCCCTCGTCGACCAGACCCGGGTACGCGGTGACCCGGTAGCCGACCCGGTCCTGCTCCACGCTGCGTGCCAGCGCGCCGATGCTCCAGTCCCGCAGCCCGCGCCGCTCCACGTCGGGTGCGGCGGCCGCCACCACCTTGCGTACCTGCTTGGTCAGCTGGCGGCGCAGCGCGGCCAGGTCCTTGCCCTCGGCGACCGTCTTGCCGTCGGGGTCGACCACCCGGAAGGTGACCCGCAGGTGCGCCGGCAGCCGGTCGAGCTCCCAGGCGTCGTGCGGGACCAGCACCCCGGTCATCCGGCGCAGCTCACGGGCCAACGCGTCCAGCAGCGGTTCCTGACCAGGGACGATGGCGGCCAGTGCCGCGCGGGCGAAATCCGGCACCGGCACGAAGTTGCGGCGCAGCTGCTTGGGCAGCGTACGGATCAGCGCCACCACCAGCTCCTCGCGCAACCCCGGCACGTGCCAGCCGAAACTGTCGTCCGGCACCTGGTTGAGCATCGCCAACGGGACGTCGACGGTCACCCCGTCGGTGTCGGTGCCCGGTTCGAAGCGGTACGTCAACGGCAACGCGATGCCGTCCGAATGCCACTCGTCGGGATAGTCGGCCGGATCGACCCGCCCCTTGCCCTGGTTGACCAGCATGTCCCGGTCGAAGGTCAGCAGGTCGGGCCGGTCCCGGCGGGTCTTCTTCCACCAGGCGTCAAAGTGCCGGCCGGAGACGACGTCGGCGGGCAGTCGCTGGTCGTAGAACTCGAACAGGGTTTCGTCGTCGACCACGATGTCCCGGCGGCGGACCCGTTCCTCCAACTCGCCGACCTCGTCGAGCAGCGCCCGGTTGTCGTGGAAGAACCGGTGCGGGGTGTGCCAGTCGCCCTCGACCAGAGCGTGCCGGATGAACAACTCCCGACTCAGCACCGGATCGACCCGGCCGAAGGCGACCTTGCGGCCGGCGGCCAGCGGGACGCCGTACAAGGTGACCTTCTCGTACGCCATCACCGCCGCCTGCTTCTTCTCCCAGTGCGGCTCGCTGTACGAGCGCTTCACCAGGTGCCCGGCGAGCGCCTCCACCCACTCCGGCTCGACCTTTGCGACGGTGCGGGCCCACAGGCGGGACGTCTCCACCAGCTCGGCGGCCACCACCCAGCGCGGCGGCCGGCGGGCCAGCGCCGAGCCGGGGAAGACCGCGAACCTGGCGTTGCGGGCACCCACGTACTCCGGCTTCGCCGGGTCCTTCAGACCGACGTGCGACAGCAGGCCAGTCAGCAGCGACTGGTGTACGGCGGTCGGCGGCGCCGGCTCACCGCCCCGGTCCACCGGCACGTCCATCCCGCGCAGCACCTGACGGATCTGGCTGTGGATGTCCTGCCACTCGCGAACCCGCAGGTAGTTGAGAAACTCGGCGCGGCACATCCGGCGGAACGCGCTACTGGACCGTTCCTGCTGCTGTTCCCGCAGGTAGCGCCACAGGTTGAGGTAGCTGACAAAGTCCGACTCGGGGTCGGCGAACCGGGCATGTGCCTGGTCGGCCTGGGGCTTCTGCTCAGCCGGCCGCTCCCGAGGGTCCTGGATGGACAACGCGGCGGCGATCACCGCGACCTCGTCGACGCAGCCGTTGCCCTCGGCGGCCAGCACCATCCGACCCAGCCGGGGGTCCACCGGCAGCTGGGCCAGCCGCCGGCCGACTGCGGTCAGCTGCGGCGGCAGGCCCGGCGCCGGCGGCTCGATCGCCCCCAACTCGTGCAGCAGGGCCAAACCGTCGGCGATCTGCCGGCGGTCCGGCGGCTCCACGAACGGAAACGCGGCGATGTCGCCCAACCCGACCGCGGTCATCTGCAGAATCACCGAGGCAAGATTGGTGCGCAGGATCTCCGGCTCGGTGAACTCCGGCCTCGACTCGAAGTCGGCCTCGTCGTACAGCCGGATGCAGACCCCGTCGGAGGTCCGACCGCAGCGGCCCTTGCGCTGGTTGGCCGACGCCTGCGACACCGGCTCGATCGGCAGCCGCTGCACCTTCAACCGGTTGCTGTACCGGGAGATCCGCGCCGAACCCGGGTCGATCACGTACTTGATGCCCGGCACGGTCAGCGACGTCTCGGCCACGTTCGTGGCCAGCACCACCCGCCGGCCCTGGTGCGGCTGGAAGATCCGGTGCTGCTCGGCGGCGGACAACCGGGCGTACAGCGGCAGGACCTCGGTGTCGCGCAGCCGGGGGCGGTTGGCGACCAGCTTGCCCAGCGCGTCGGCGGTGTCGCGGATCTCCCGCTCGCCGCTGAGGAAGACCAGGATGTCGCCGGGGCCTTCGTCGGCGAGCTCCTCGACCGCCTCGCCGATACCGTCGATCTGGTCGACGGTGACGGTGCCCGGCGTGGCGTCGGGGTCGTCCGGGTCCGTCGTCTCGTGCAGCAGCGGCCGGTAACGCACCTCGACCGGATAGGTACGCCCGGAAACCTCGACGATCGGCGCCGGCGGCCGGCCCGGCTCGCTGAAATGGTCGGCGAAGCGCTGCGGGTCGATCGTCGCCGACGTGATGATCACCTTGAGGTCGGGGCGCCGGGGGAGCAGCTGCTTGAGGTAGCCGAGGATGAAGTCGATGTTCAGGCTGCGTTCGTGCGCCTCGTCGATGATCAACGTGTCGTACTGGCGCAGCATCTTGTCGTGCTGCAGCTCGGCGAGCAGAATGCCGTCGGTCATCAGCTTGACCAGGGTCCGGCCGCCGACCTGATCGTTGAACCGGACCTTGTAGCCGACCACCTCGCCCAGTTCGGTGCCGAGCTCCTCGGCGATCCGGTCGGCGACCGTGCGGGCCGCCAACCGGCGCGGCTGGGTGTGCCCGATCAGCCCCCGCACGCCACGCCCCAGCTCCAGGCAGATCTTCGGGATCTGGGTGGTCTTGCCGGAGCCGGTCTCACCCGCGACGATCACCACCTGGTGGTCGCGGATCGCCGCCGCGATGTCGCCGGCGCGTTCACTGACCGGCAGCCCGTCCGGGTAGCGGACCTGCGGCACGGCGGCACGTCGCCGCTGGATCGCCTGCTGGGCCGAGGCGACCGCGGCCGCGATCTCGTCGATCGCCGACTGCCGGGCCTGCGGATCCCGGACCTTGCGCACCCCGTCGAGACGCCGGTGCAGCCGCCGTTCGTCACGAAGAGTCAGCTCGGGGAGGAGTTTCAGCAGTTCAGGGGCGGAGCGCGCGGCGGAGGGCGGGTTCATGGCGCTGACCACGATACCCGCCGCTGCTCGCCGGGTCGCCTGGGTTTCACCCTGCCGCGTCGAGCAGGCGCTCCAGGGTGGTACGGGTCGGCAGGTGCGCCAGCAGGTGGCGGACGCTGCCTCGACCTGCTCGAACACGTAGTTCGCGAGACTGGTCAGCGCGCCCCGGAAGCCTGCCAGCTCCAGCGCGGGCAGCCGGCCCGCCCGGTCCTGGTAGCCGGCCACCAGCGCCCGCGTGCCCGCGACATTGATCTGGCCGGCCGGGTCGACGGTCCAGTCCAGCAACGCGTTGGCCAACTCCCATGCCGGCGGCTGACCGCCGGCATGTTCCCAACCGAGTACGACGATTCGGCCGTCGCGGTCGAGCCGGGTCTGCGCCGGTCCGAGCGTGTTGTGCGTCAGCACCGGCTCGGGTGCCGGTTCGTCCCGGCCGATGCTGTCGAGGTCGACCAGGTTGGGCACCGCCGCCTGCAGTGCCGCAGGCCAGGTGCCGGCTGTGGCAGCGGCGGCAGTGCCGGTTGTGGTGGCGGTTGTGGTGGCGGTTGTGGCGGTGGCGGCGAGGTCGGCCCAGCTGAGCTTGTTCAATCGGACGGCGTGCCACGGGCTGATCCGGTCCACTGGCAGTTCGAGCCCGTGGATCGCGGCCAGCGCGCCGCCTACCGAGCGGGCGACGGCCGCGCTCACCGGCGCCGCGAGTGCCGGCCCGGCCGGCAGGTGCTCGCACGCCCGCCAGCGGTGCCCACCGATCGACTCGATGATCTCGCCGGTGCGGCTGCGTACCGGTGCCGGCAGCAGCAGGCCTGTCGCAGCGGCGGCCAGCTGCAGCGCGGTATCGGTCTCGGCGTCGACGATCGGCCACCAGGTGTCCATGGTGCGCACCAGCCAGCTGCCCCGGTCGGTGCTGACCGACCAGCGGCGACCCATGTCGTCGGGCCGGGCCAGGGAGCGCATCGGGCCAGCGACGCTGCCGAGGTCGAAGCGGTCCGCGATGGCCTGGGCGAGTGCCGGGTCGGCGGTGTCGGCCCGCCCACCCATCCGGTCCACCTCGGCTTTGAAATCCGGCCAGGTACGGAAGCCGTACTGGTCGGCCAGCGTCGCCTGCCCGTCGGCCAGGGTCACCGACGGGTCAGCCTCGCGCAGCCCGGCCAGCAGATCCTTGGCCTGTTGCCGCAGGTGATCCAGGTGTGGGTTGTCGGGGAGCGTCTTCACGGGAAACCTCGCTCTGCGCCCGGACTCGCACGGGCGGTCCAGAGCTCCGGCGTCCGTCGCTCGAACCAAAGCATGTGGGGTGGCTTCAAGGCTTCCGGCGAGTCTCGGCGCGATCCCCGGCGCGCTGTCGTCGAGTTTAGCCGACCGTCGCCCGCCGATCACCGATCCTTGCGTAGCTGCCGGTAGCGTCAAGGCCATGGCGTTTCCGGCTGTCCGCCTCACCGGTTGCTTCCCCGAGGCTGATGGCTTTGTGCTGCTCGACCCGGTGCGCCTCGACCAGTACCTCGGTGCCGACAGCACAGGTCGCGACCTGCTGGCACTGTTCACCACGACGGATGCCGGCGACGCGGTCGTCCGGGAAGGCATCGCGATTCCGCTGATGGGCGTGGCCGCTGGGTACTACACCGTTCTGGTGCGGCACCTCGCAGATCATCCACCGTGGCCTGCGGCTGCGTTCTCCTCGCCGGGCTGGGTCCTGGGAACGGAGACCGGCTCGCTGCTGCTCTGTGGCGTCGGCCACCTCACCCACTGGACCCCAGGCCATCCGAAACACCGCCCGGTGACAGTGCCACCTGGCTGGTACGCCATCGAGGTCCGAGGTCACGACCACGCCGAGGGTTCCGATGACGCCGGGTACGAGTTCCTCCTGACTCCCACCCCGGCCAACCGACGTTAGCCCGCGCCGTCACTCCTGCCATGGTCCGGGCCAGTCGCTGCCGCAGCGATTGTTTGCGCATCGGGTTCTCCTCCCACGTGTCCAGGCCGGAGGTCCAGCCGAGGCGCCCTTGATCAACGATGCGGTACATGCTCCGCTCCGGACGGGCTCACGCTCATGTCCTCCGGCAGGTGGACCCAGTGCGTGCGCGGGTGGGAGCCCAGTGCCGGCCACTCCTGGTCCAGGGCGTGTATCAAGTTCGGCCACCGCCTCGTTGATCCATTCCGAGCCCGCGCCTGCGCCTGCGCCTGCCAGGTACACCAACACGTGAGGTCAAAAGTGCGTGGCGCGCAAGAATGCGGGTCACGCACTTTTTACCGTGGTGACTGAACAGTGCCCGGCCCAGACACCGGCGGGCTCTGCGCCCTACCGGCCAGCCGACCGCGTCTACCTGCGCGACGTGGCACGCCCTACGGGCGCCGCGCGCCAGCCAGCTGTGCGGGGTCAGGTGACGAGCAGGCGAAGACCTAGCTCCGCCGCGTCGAGCGCGACAAGGTCGTGGTTGCGTTCAGCCCACCGACCTGAGGCAAGGTCGTCACGGAGGCTACGCACCGCCCGCTGTTCGACCTCGGGCCCGACCCTGGTCCAGACGGAGATTCCCCGACGGATCTGATCGTCGAGGTATGCCTCGGGCCGGCGCCAGTAGGCCTCGAAGAAGCCGTCGACACAGTCCCAGGGAACGAGCACCGGTTCTGCGCGTGCTCCGATCGCGTCGGCCAGCTCGGTCAGCGAAGGCCGGCCGATGAGAAGATCGGCGACCTCCGGCAGGTAGTCACGGGTCAGCCAGAAGCGCCGATGCCAGCCGGTGTCACTGGTGTCGTGCGTGAAGACCACCACGCGGCGAGCCACTCGTCGCATCTCGCGCAGGCCGGCGATCGGGTCCGGCCAGTGATGGATCGTGGCGAACGCCATCGCCGCGTCGAAGGACTGGTCCTCGAACGGAAGGCGCTCGGCGGCAGCGGCGACGCAGGGTGCTGCACCGGCGGGACGCTGCACGCGCATCAGCGCCGATGGCTCCACCGCAGTGACGTCCCGGTCGGTGGGCTCGTAGGAGCCGGTGCCGGCCCCGACGTTCAACACCGTCCGCGCATCGCCGAGCGCGGCCCAGACCTGCGTGGCGATCCGCGGCTCAGTCCGCCGTGTCACGGTGTACCCGACCCCAATGGAGTCGTACAACTGCGTGCCAGACATGTCACTGACGCTACCGGCTGGGATCGGCCCCGGGGTGCTCCGTCGCCCGCCCATTCGTGGTGCTTCCCGGGCGGGGAATGCGGCCGGTCGGCCGCGCTGGACCGGCCGTCGTGGCGGACCCTCCCGGACGGGGGCTGGGTAGGGTGCGCCGTGGGCCGATCGCGGCGAGCGGGGGAGCGGAGCACCCCGGGGTGTCTATGGAAGGCCGGTCACTCGTCGTCCACGTCGTCGCCCTGGTCGTTGCCTGCGTTGTCGCTCGGATAACCGGTCGGAATGTGGGTACGGGCGGTGTCGTTGGCCTGCCGGACCGCCGCCTCCAGCGCCCGGGACCGGGGCCGGACGCCGGTGAGTTGAAACGGCCAGTCTCGGTCGGGGTCCGTCTGCCCAGGGGTACGCCTCGGCAGCGGAGGCCGGTTCGGGGTCGGGTCTACGTTGCGTGGCGTACCGATCGAGGTGTACCGGGCGAGCCGGGGCGTCCCGCCGATTCCGTCGTTTCTAGGCACTGTTCCCCCTCGATGGAGAGTGCGATTCGGATGCCTTGGCTCACAGGTGCACGTGACCGGGTCCCAGATCGGCCACTACGAGACGGGCCGGTCGCTGCCACCGGATGACCTGGCGATCAGCCTGGACCAGGTGCTCGGCACCGGCGCCGAGCTGCGCGAGTTGGCCGAGCGGGCGCGGGACGAGGCGGTCGCCCCGTGGATGCGCCCGTGGCGGTTGAACGAGGCCCGCGCGGTGCAGCTGCGGTGGTTCGAGCATTCGCTGATCCCGGGGCTGCTGCAGACCGAGGCGTACGCCCGGGAGGTCATCTCTGCTGGCACGCATCCCGAGGTGCAGGTGGCGGAGATGACTCGGGAGCGCATGGAGCGGCAGACAGCCGCGCTGGAGCGGGCGAACCCGTACCCGGTGCCGTTGACGGCGATCATGGGCGAGTCCGCTTTGCGGGCTGGCCGGATCATTCGTGTTGGCGACCATGCCGGACGGCGTGACCGCCGCGTACATTGACGACCAGATGGCGGGGCGGGTCTGCGAGACCGCAGACAAGCTCCAGCACCTGCTGATCACGTGGGAGAAGATCTGCGCGCGGGCACTACCCTGTGACCAGTCCCGTGACCTCATCCTGAGAGTGATCGATGAACATGAGCGAGCCAGTGTGGCGCACCTCCACCCGTAGCAGCAGCAACGGCGGTGCCTGTGTCGAGGTCGCCGACAACCTTCCCGGCCGGGTTCTCGTCCGGGACACAAAGGACCGCGCCGGCGTGACGCTGACCTTCGCCCCGTCGGCCTGGTCCAGCTTCGTCGCCTCGGCCAAGCGCCCCACCCCTGCCGCCTGACAACCGTGGGCACCGATGTCTGTTCTACTGTGATCCCCCAGGGGGATTTTGATCCCGCTGGGGGATCACAGTAGAACGGATACCTCCCCCTGCGGGCGAGCCGACAGCGGTGCGTGCGGTCGGGGCGGAGCTCAGGGTCAGGGAAGGCGCACAGGTGCGGATTTTGCACGTCGTCACGCATCCGGAGGCGACGCACCATGCCGACGGACTGGTCGGCGGGTGGTTCGACTCCGACCTGACCGGTCGCGGTCTGGTGCACGCCGGGCGGATCGCGGATGCCCTGGCCGCCCGACTGCCCGCCGATGCCGCGGTCGAGGTGTTCTCGTCGGATCTGCTGCGGGCCCGGCGGACCGCCGAGGTGGTCGGAAAGCAGCTCGGGGTCGGTGTGCTACTCGACGCCGACCTGCGGGAGAAGTCGTACGGCGAGGCAGGCGGGCGTCCGCAGGCGTGGCTGGACGAACGCTTCATACCGCCGCCCGCCGCCGGTGAGCGGATGCGTCACGACGAGGGCGTACCCGGCGCGGAGACGAAGTGGGAGCTGGCGGTGCGGGCCTACGCCGCGCTGGACCGCATCCTACGTTCGGCGGTGGCGCATCAGGTCGTGGTGACCCACGGCGGGACAGCCACGTTCCTGCTCGCGGCGTGGATCGGTATGCCCATCGACGCGGCGGGCCAGGTTGGTTTCCGCTTCTCGCCCGGAGGCGTCACCGTGCTGCGCGAGGACGACTATTTCCACAACCGGGCGATCGTCCAACTCAACGACCTCGGCCATCTGGCCTGAGACCGGACCACTCGGCGTTCGGGCCAGCCGAGCAGGCAGCCGTAGACCGAGAGTCGGCCGGTGGTAGTGAGGAGACGTGGCGGCTATCGCAGAGTGGTCTGTCTGGTTTGGACATCTAGGAAGGACTGGCGTTGGTCGCGCGCCGCGTCGTAGCGTGGCTGACGGCGATCCCAGGTGGACGCTGCTCGCACCGGCAATGCCGCAGACGGCTCAGTCGCTGAGCTGGTTGCCCAGGAGACTGAGCCGGGGCGTGGTGACCTGAGGAGCCCAAGGCATGACGACTGGTGCCCACGACAACCCGGAATCGGCAGCTGTCTTACCCGGGTCGCGAGTCCTTGACCTGCTGAACAAGGCGATCGATTTCCAGGGTCCGCTGGTGCGCAAGAACATTGCCCGGGCCCGTCAGCGGAACCCTGAGGCAACACCGGCACAGGTGATCCGTAGTCTGGAACGGATGTACGTCAGCGCCCTGACCGGGACGGGCGCTGCGGTTGGCGGAACAGCGGCCGCGCCCGGCGTCGGCACGGGAGTCGCACTTGCGCTGTCGGCAGGTGAAGTCGTCTCATCTCTCGAACTGAGTGCACTCTTCGCACTTTCGATCGCCGAGGTTCACGGAGTCCCCATCGACGAGCTTGAGCGCCGCCGAACGATCGTGATGGGAATAATGCTCGGCGGCAGTGGTTCCGCCACAATCACCAAGGTCGCCGAGCGTACCGGGCAACACTGGGGACGTCACGTGGTCGCCAAGGTGCCTGCAGAGTCGTTGCGTCAGATCAACAAGGTCTTGGGGAGACACTTCATCACGAAGTACGGGACCAGGCAGGGCATCATCGTGCTCGGTCGGGTGGCACCGTTCGGAATCGGGGCGGTGATCGGTGGTGGCGCCAACGCCGCCCTCGCCGCACTGGCAGTGCGGGCCAGCCGTCGCGCATTCGGCCCACCCCCGACGTTGTGGCCGTGACCGACGGGTAGCGTCGTGACCGTCCCACTCAGGGTTGTCAGGCCGCAGGGCGTAGCTGTTGGTGTGCCTGGTCCAGCTCCGATGGGGTGGGTGCGCCACCGGGCAGCGGCTGCCAGAAGTCGGCGTCGGGGGCGGCCGTCACGTCGACCCGCTTGCCGTCGGCGGTGTCGAAGCCGAGCCGCCACGCGTGCAGATACGTCCGCAACCCGTTGGCGGCGGCGGCCCGGTCGAACAGTGGGTCGCCGACGATCGGGTGCCCGATCCAGGCCAGGTGCACCCGGATCTGGTGACGTCGGCCGGTGAGCGGTGCGACGGCGAGCAGCCGGTGCGTGGCGTCGGCTGCCGGCGTACCGGATGGGGTGTCGGCCGCGTCGGACCCGGCGGCGACGACGGCGGTGAACCGGCTCTGCGACGGGTAGCTCTTGACGTGGCCGAATTCGGTGCCGGCGGTGAGCGACCACCGGCCGGCGGCGTCGAAGCCGATGTCGGCACGGTTGCCGGCCACCCGGACCCGGTTCTTGCGGCCCACGCTCAGCGGCAGGTCGATGACGCCGGCCGGCGGAAGCGGTGCGGCGTCGGCGTCCGCGGTGACCACGGCCAGATAGACCTTCTCGACCGTACGTCGGTTGAACTGCCGGGTGAGGTCGCCGTGGTGGCGCAGCTCCTTGGCGAACAGGATCGCCCCGGAGGTGTTCTTGTCGATGCGGTGCACCGGGAACACCGGCTCGCCTGACTCCTCGGCGAGGCGGACCAGGTCGGTGCCGTGTCGTTCGCCCATCACCGAGATGCCGGGGGGCTTGTTCAGCACCAGAGCGGCGTCGTCCTCGAACAGGACGGCGCCGGCGCGCAGCTCGGACCAGAGGTTCACCGGTCGCCGAGGATACGCCGCGTGCGGCGGCGTACCCCCGGCGCACCCGCTGGGATCAGGCGGAGGTGGACCAGATGGCGGTGAAGGCGGCGGCCTCGCCGGCCAGCCAGCGCTCCACCTGGTCGGGGCGGGACGTGACGTCGGGCCGGCGGAAGGCTGCGCCGCGCCGCAGGTCGACCAGGACCGGCTCGGCGTGCGGTAGCACCTGGTCCATGTGCCGGGCCATCAGGTGCAGGGTCGCGGTGAGCGCCTCCGGGTTGGGTGGCTGCTCGTCGAAGTGGATCCGGACGGCTTCGGCGTGGCCGTCGGCGTACCGCAGGCCGAAGTGCGGGTTGACCTTGACCGGCAGGTTGCCGATCATGCCGAGCGCGTCGTGGGTCTGCGCCAGCTCCACCTGGGACAGCTCGCCCAACGAGGCCAGGTACCGCTGGGCGCCGGGGACCAGGGTCGCGTACAGCGGCTGCCAGCGCTGGGTGACCTGCCCGACGACGGCGGCGAGGTGACTGCCGCCGGTCCGGAACCGGATGTCCGCCTTGAGCGCCTTCACCAGCTGACCGTGCGGGTTGAAGCCGGAGCGGCTGACCCGCTGGCGGCGTAGCCCGCCGACGAAGGTGGCCTTGGCCGGCCCGGACTGCCCGACATACCGGGTGAAACCGAGCAGGGTGGCGTAGGGGACCGGAGCGGGGTTGGGCTGAGCTGCGGTGGAGGTCGAAGCGGTGGCAGGAGGGGGTGCGATCACGGCGTTCCTTCCCAGGTCAGGAGCCGGATTAGTACACCCATTCTAATCGAGAAGTCACGCTACGCCTAGTCTTTGATCACTCTGCGGCGACGACTGGTGCTTGGTGTCGTCGCCGCTCCGGTTGACGAAGTCGGCTAATGCTGTTAGCCTAAGGGCTATAAAAGTTAGCTAAATCTGGGGGTTCCGATGACCGAGTACCTGTCCGTCGACGGCGGGCGAATCGCCTACGAGGTGACCGGCGACGGCCCGCTCGTGGTCCTCGCACCCGGCATGGGCGAGAGTCGCGCGGCGTACCGTTTCGTCGTCCCGCAGCTGGTCGCGGCCGGCTACCGGGTCGCCGCCACCGACCTGCGGGGCACCGGCGAGTCCAGCGTCGACTGGCCGTCGTACTCCCGCACCGACATCGCAGGCGACCTGGTCGCGCTGATCCGGCGCCTGGGCGGTCCCGCCGTGCTGGTCGGGCACTCGATCTCCGGTGGGGCGGCCACCATCGCCGCGGCCACCGCGCCCGAGTCGATCGCCGCCGTCGTCGAGCTCGCGCCGTTCACCCGCAAACAGTCGATCGGCCTTGGTGACCTGCGGGTCAAGCGGTACCGGCAGGGCATGAGCCGACTGCTGGGCGCCGGTATGTTCGGCAGCGTCAAGCAGTGGCTCAGCTACCTCGACGTCGCCTTCCCCGGGCACCGGCCGGCCGACTGGGCCGAGCAGCTGGCCCAGACCGAGGCCCGCCTGCGGCAGCCCGGTCGGATGAAGGTGCTGCAGAAGATGGGCCAGTCCAGCCCCGCCGACGCCGGTGCCCAGCTCGGCAACATCCGCTGCCCGGTGCTGATCGTCGAAGGAACGCTCGACCCGGACTGGGCCGACCCGCGCGCCGAGGGCGAGGCGATCGCCGCCGCGCTCCCCGACGGCCTGGGTACGGTGGCGATGATCGACGGAGCCGGACACTATCCGCACACCCAGTTCCCCGAGCAGCTGACGGCGCTGATGCTCCCGTTCATCGCCGAGGCCGTTCGTGCCTAGGGCCGGCCTCGATCGGGCGACGGTGATCGCGGCCGCCGCCGCGGCGGCCGACGAGCGAGGCCTCGCCGCGCTGACCATGGCCCTGCTGGCCGAGCGGCTCGGGGTGCGCACCCCCTCGCTGTACAAGCACGTCGACGGACTTGCCGAGCTGCGGCAGGGCATCGCGGCGTTGGCAATGACCGAGCTGGGGGACGCGCTGCGTGACGCCCTGCAGGGCGTCGCCGGCCGAGACGCGCTGACCGCCGCCGCCTGGGTGATCCGCTCCTACGCGACCGACCAGCCGGGCCGGTACGCGGCCACCGTGGGCGCGGCGCACGACGCCGAGTTCGAAGCGTCCAGCGCGCGGGTGCTGGAGTCGCTGTCGGCGGTCCTACACGGCTACCGGATCGACCCGGCCGAGCAGACGCACGCCCTGCGTACGCTGCGCAGCGCGCTGCACGGCTTTGCCACCCTCGAGCAGTCGAACGGCTTTCAGCTGGCGGCGGATGTCGACGAGAGCTTCGCCTGGATGATCGACTTCTTCGACCGTGGCCTACGCCGCACCTGACCCGCCTGCCAGTCCGTGGAGTTCGCATGCCCCTGACCAATCCCTGGCTCGCAGAGCCCAAGTCGACCCGCCGGCTGCCTCAGGATCGTCTGGAGGAGCGCATTCTCAACCTGCTGTCCGGGCAGAACATGTGTGTGCTGGCCACCACTGGGCGCGATGGGCCGTTGGCCACGCCCGTGCGCTACTACCCCTTGGACTTCGCGGTCATGTTCACCGCCGCGCCCCAGTCGCCGAAGCTGCGCAACATCGTAGCCGACCCGCGAGTCTCTGTGGGCATCTTCGCCCCGCTGGTCGGGCTGGCCAGCAGCCGCGGAGCCCAATTGTTCGGCAAGGCCAGGGTGCTCTCTCCCGATCACGTCGAACGATCCCACTACTGGGCGGCGTTCCGCTGGGAGAACGAGCACGCCGAGCAGGGCCGGCCGCTTGACGACCCGCCACCTGACACCCTTGTGGTCATCGAACCGGATCGCATCGTCTATACCGAGCACTGGCTTCGGCGCGAGGGATTCGCCGCACGACAGGTGTGGAAGCTGCCAGAGGCCGAAGCCCTCGCCGCCTCTTCGGAGGAGACAGCAAAGCAGCTCCGGCAACTCCAGTCGGAGCCCACGCGCCGACTGCGGCACTGTGGACCGGGCTGGTGCCGGCTGGGAGAATCGGTGGGTGGAGCGCGCGGTGATCCGGGGCAATATCCGTTCCGTCGGCGGACTCGCCGCGGTCGCGGTGGCGCTGGCGGTGGTCGTCAGCCTGGTGCCGCGCGACATCCCGGGGCCGATCGATCCGTGGCGCCCGCCCGCCGGCCACGTCCTCGCTGACACCGTCGACCTCGGCGGCGACCGCGAGTTGCGGCTGTGGGTGAAACCGGGCGGCTGGTACGTGCAGAGCCTGATCGCCGGGCAGCACGAGGCCGGCATCGGCGCCGGCGGCAGGGGTGATCAGTTTACCGTCGCCGAGGTGTTCGAGGCGTACCTCGGGACAGTTCCCCCGCCCGACGCTCGTGCGGTCTCGGTGCGGTCGCCGGGAGGCGTGGCCGTCCGCGTTGGGGTCCACGACGGGGTGTTCATCGTCGCGGGTGCGGTGGCAGCGTCGGACGAGCGGAGGTTGCTGGTCACCCCGCTGGGCCCGGCCGATGTGGTTCTTGCCGCCGAGACGTCTGTCCCGATCGCCGGGCGGACTCAGTGAGGTGACCGCCATGATCAGTTGATGTTCTGCCGGGCAGCTACCGGCGTGTCGGCCGGTTTTACAGCAACTGATCACTGTGATCCGGTGGCGGCGCGGCTAGCGTGCGTCCGGTCGGTCGTCGCCAGGTCGAGGAAGGCCGACCAGGCTGCCGGTGCGAAGGTCAGGGTGCCGCCTTCGCGGTCCTTGGTGTCCCGGACCAGCACCCGCCCAGGCAGGTTGTCGGCGACCTCCACGCAGCTTGTGCTGTCGCTGTGCGTGCTCTTGTGCCACCGGGGCGCGGTGCTCAAGTCCATGTCTCAGCCGTCCTCATGATCAGATCTAGGCTCTGCGGGCCAGATAGAGCGTAGTCGCGGATGCTCTCCCAGGTACGTTCAAGACTGGCCGCGTCGTCCGGATTTTCGACGACTCGGCCCTGTAGGTACCCCTCCAGGTAGCCGACGGATCGGCCGTCGACGGTGGCGATCACGAACGGCCCGTCCAGCCCCGGGTAGGCCCCGGCGTCGGCCGGCACCACCTGGACCCGGATGTTCGGGTGCTCGCAGGCGGCGACGACCGCCGTCAACTGCTCGCGCATGATCGCCGGGTCGCCGACCCGGCGGTGCAGCACACTCTCGTCGATGACGGCGACCAGTTGGCAGGGCTCGGGCTGGCGGTAGAGGATCTCCTGGCGACCGAGTCGGGTGGCCAGCGCGACATCGAGGGCTTCGCCTCGGACGCCGTACGCCAACAGGATGGCCCGCGCGTAGGCCTCGGTCTGCAGTAGTCCCGGCAGGGCCAGCGGCTGGAACGTCCGGATCAGGGTTGCCTTGCCCTCGTGGTCGATGAACGGCCGATACCAGACCGGGGCCCGCTCACCGACGACGAATTCGCGATAGAATTTCACGAATGCGGTGCCGAAGGATTTGTCGACTGCGGTCAGGTAGTCGGGTAGGGCGGGTCGTTCGCCGCGTTCTATCGAACCGACGTGTGATGTCGAGAAGTGTACGCGTTCGCCCCAGGCCTCCTGGGTGAGAGTGAGCATCTCCCGGAGTCGGCGCAGTTCCCCTACCAGATATTCACTTCCACTCACAATACCTTCACATCCCTCAATTTGCCGCGGTTGATGGCCCGATCTTGGATGCATCACCGTTTGGCTACACCGGGTCGCCGACCATCTTCCGCTGGTGGCGTTCCACGGTCCAGGGTGGAAGACGGGGAGGGTGCGACGCCATTTATGGAGGACGTGATGATCAGAAACGACGGGATCGGCGGTACGCCGAGACTGGCCCGCTACACCTCGATCGGCACCCCGGCTGGGGGCCGTCAGGTTGAGCCGGCCCCGAACCGCCAGCCGCTGGCAAGACGGATCCCAGGGGAAGCGGTGGTGCGCCGGGCGCGGGAGATCGTCACCACGCATCTGCCGGACCTGACCGGCGAATGCCGGGTCTGCGGCGCGGTGGCGATGTGTGAATCGTTCACGAAGTCGATCGCGATCCTCGACCGTTGGGATCCGGTCCGGGCGCGGCGAATTCGCTCAGTCCTGGAATACGCCGGGCTGTGGCCGGACAGCCGCCTGCCGGAACCGGACGGCACCGATCCGCAGCAGGGCTGATTGGCAGTCAGAGTTGGCCGACGTCGGTGACCCGCAGGACGGCGGCACCGGCCTCGTCGGAGGCGGCGAGATCGACCTCGGCGCTGATGCCCCAGTCGTGATCGGCGGCCGGGTCGGCGAACGTCTGCCGCACCAGCCAACGCTCCCGCTCCTGGGTGATCATCAATAGCGCCGGCCCACGCGCGTCCGGGCCGGTGCCGATCTCGTCGTGCTCGGCGAAGTACTCGTCCAGGGCATCGGCCCAGGCGTCGGCGTCCCACCCCGACCCGGCGTCCAGCTCACCCAGCTCGGCGTGTCGGCGCAGCGCGGCCAACTCCACCCGCCGGAACATGGCGTTGCGGACCAGCACCCGGAACGCCCGCAGGTTGCCGGTGACCGCCGGCGGCCGGTCGTCGGCCACCACCGGGGCGTCCGGATCGGTCGGGTTGCGCAGCCGCTCCCACTCGTCGATCAGGCTGGAGTCGACCTGGCGGACCAGCTCACCCAGCCACTCGATGAGGTCGATCAGATCCTCGGTCTTGGCGTCGTCGGGCACCGTCTGACCCAGCGCCTTGTACGCGTCGGCCAGGTAGCGCAGCACCAGACCTTCCGACCGGGACAGCCCGTAGAAGCTGACGTACTCGGTGAACGTCATCGCGCGTTCGTACATGTCGCGGACCACCGACTTCGGCGCCAACTCGTGGTCGGCCACCCACGGGTGTCCCCGCCGGTACGTCTCGTAGGCCATCTCCAGCAACTCGGCGAGGGGCTTCGGATAGGTGACCGAGTCGAGCAGTTCGAGCCGGGCCTCGTACTCGATGCCGTCGGCCTTCATCTGCGCGACGGCCTCGCCGCGCGCCTTGTGCTGCTGCGCGGAGAGGATCTGCCGGGGGTTGTCCAACGTCGCCTCGATGATCGACAGCACGTCCAGGGCGTACGTCGGCGCCTCGACGTCCAGCAGCTCGATCGCGGCCAGCGCGAACGGCGACAGCGGCTGGTTGAGCGCGAAGTTCAGCTGCAGGTCGACGGTGAGTCGGACCCGGCGTCCCTCGGCGTCCGGCTCGGCCAGCTGCTCG
This sequence comes from Micromonospora sp. LOL_023, assembly GCF_048060115.1. Classification (NCBI taxonomy): domain Bacteria; kingdom Bacillati; phylum Actinomycetota; class Actinomycetes; order Micromonosporales; family Micromonosporaceae; genus Micromonospora; species Micromonospora sp. LOL_023. Next base: position 10,316 of record NZ_JBHMIM010000047.1, on the reverse strand, counting down.
ACCACCCCGCCGGCACGCAACGCCCGGTAGATGGCGATCGCCCGACGGATGTGCCGGCGCTGCGCGGCCGGTTCCTCGTGGTTGTCGGTCAGCAGATGGCGCATCGCGGCGAACGCGTCACCCGGCCGGCTGATCACGTTGAGCAGCATGGCGTGGCTGACCTGGAAACTGGAGGTCAGCGGCTCCGGGTCGGCGTCGACCAGACGTTCGAAGGTCGGCTTGCCCCAGCCGATGGAGCCCTCCGGCGGCTTCTTACGGACCACCTTGCGGCGCTTCTTCGGGTCGTCGCCGGCCTTGGCCAGAGCCTTCTCGTTGTCGATGACGTGCTCCGGGGCCTGCACCATCACGGTGCCGATGGTGTCGAAGCCGGCCCGGCCGGCCCGCCCGGCGATCTGGTGGAACTCGCGGGCCTTGAGCAGCCGGGTACGCACCCCGTCGTACTTGGACAACCCGGTGAACAGCACCGTGCGGATCGGCACGTTGATCCCCACCCCGAGAGTGTCGGTGCCGCAGATGACCTTGAGAAGTCCGGCCTGGGCGAGGGTCTCCACCAGCCGCCGGTACTTGGGCAGCATGCCGGCGTGGTGCACCCCGATGCCATGGCGGACCAATCGGGACAGGGTGCGCCCGAAGCCGGAGGTGAACCGGAAGTTGCCGATCGCGGCGGCGATCGCGTCCTTCTCCGCCCGGCTGCACACGTTGATGCTCATCAGCGCCTGGGCGCGTTCCAACGCCGCCGCCTGGGTGAAGTGGACCACGTACACCGGTGCCTGGTGGGTGCTGAGCAGCTCTTCGAGGGTCTCGTGCAACGGGGTCATCGCGTACGAGAACATCAGCGGGACCGGCCGCTGCGCCGACGAGACGACGGCGGTGGACCGGCCGGTACGCCGGGTCAGGTCGTCGACGAACCGGGTGACGTCGCCGAGGGTCGCCGACATCAGCACGAACTGGGCCTGCGGCAGCTCGATCAGCGGCACCTGCCAGGCCCAGCCCCGGTCCGGCTCGGCGTAGAAGTGGAACTCGTCCATCACGACCTGGCCGACGTCGGCACCGGCACCGTCGCGCAGCGCGATGTTGGCCAGCACCTCGGCGGTGCAGCAGATGATCGGCGCGTCCGCGTTGACGCTGGCGTCCCCGGTGAGCATGCCGACCTCGGAGGCACCGAAGATGTCGCAGAGCGCGAAGAACTTCTCCGACACCAGCGCCTTGATCGGCGCGGTGTAGAAGGTGACCCGGTCGTCGGCGAGGGCGGCGAAGTGGGCGGCGGTGGCGACCAGGCTCTTGCCGGACCCGGTGGGGGTGTTCAGGATGACGTTCGCCCCGGAGACGATCTCCATGAGTGCCTCGTCCTGGTGCGGGTACAGCTCCAACCCGCGCCCGGCGGCCCATTCGGTGAAGACCTCGTAGAGGGCGTCCGGGTCGGCGTTGCCGGGCAACAGGTCGGTGAGGGTGGAGGCGGTCTGCGTCATGGTCGTCCCATCGTGCCCGTCCCGGTCGCCGGCCGCCAACGCGGGGTCACCCACCGTACGAGCATCCGCGTCGTCGCGTCAGCGGCGTTCGAATACCGGCCCTGTCGCGTCAGCGGCGTTCGAAGATCAGGTCGATCGCCGGGCGGCCGGCGCGGATCCCGCGCCGTTCGAACTTCGTCTCCGGTCGGTACGCCGGCCGGGGCGCGTACCCGTCGTGTGTGTTGATCAGCTCCGGGTCGGCGGTCAGCACCTCCAGCATCACCCTGGCGTACGGTGCCCAGTCGGTGGCGCAGTGCAGCCGCCCGCCCCGACGCAGCCGGGAGCGCAGCAGCGCCACGTGGGCAGGCTGGATCAGCCGCCGCTTGTGGTGGCGCGACTTCGGCCACGGGTCGGGGAAGAACGCGTGCACCGCGTCCAGGCTCTGCTCGGGCAGGCAGCGACGGGCCAGGTCGAGGGCGTCGCCGACGGCCACCCGTACGTTGGCCAGGCCGTCGCGTTCGAGCAGGGAGAGCAGGTTGGCGACGCCGGGGGTGTGTACCTCCACGACGAGATAGTCGCGGCCGGGGTCGGCCGCCGCCATCGCGGCGGTGGCGTCGCCCATGCCGAAACCGATCTCGAGTACGACGGGCGCGGTGCGGCCGAAGGCCGCTGCCAGGTCCAGCGGCGTCGGCAGTTCGGCGACGGCCAGCGCGTACGCGTCGTACAGCCGGTCGAGGGCGTCGTGGTGCCGGCCACTGAGTCGGCCACCGCGCGGATGGTACGTACGGATGCTCACGCCGCAGCAGCCTATATCCGACACCGTGGGTGTCCGGGGTGTCATCGAGCGCAGCGGAGTGAGAGAATCCCCGCAGCGTTGCGGGAAGGATGATGACCGATGTCCGTACGCCGTTCACTGGCCGCTGCCGGGGCGGGCCTGACCGTCGCGGTCGCCGGTGCCGTGCTCGTCGCCACCCCGGCCCAGGCCGCCGACGTGTTCGTCGATCTCAATCCGAGCACGGTGGAGTCCGGCTACCTGGTGGGGATCCGGGCCAGCTGCACCGACAACACCGCGCCGGCCACCGTCGAGTCCGACGCGTTCGGCACGGTCGAGGTGCGTCCACAGTTCGATGAGCTCACCGCGGCGGTGACCGTGCCGGCCGGGACGGAAGCCGGCAGGTACCGGGTGCGGTTGACCTGCCCCGACGACCGGTCCACCACCACCACGTTGTACGTGCTCGACCCGAACCGGCCGAGCCGCGGGCCGGCCACCGGGTTCGGTGGCACCGCCGGCGGATTGGGCTCCGGTGGGCCAGACGCGGAGGGCCTGCTGGCCGGGGTCGGTGCGGCCGCGCTGGTCGCTGGCGCCGTGCTGGGCGTGGTCACGCTGCGCCGCCGCCGCGTGTCCTGACCGGGCGAGGGGAGCGCGGGCGTGGCGAAGGGCGGTGGCCGGAGCTGGACCGGGCCGGCCGCGGTGGTCCTGGTGCTGTTCGGCGTGTTCGCGATCGGGGCGAGCGGCGACGGCGGTTGGCGTGACCTGCTGGCCGGCGGCAACAACCCGCCGCCACGGGAGTTCCCGGTGTTGGAGCCGAGCAGGCCGATCCGCATCGCCATCCCGTCGCTGGAGGTCCGGGCACCGGTGCACTCGGTCGGGGTGGCCGACGACGGGTCGATCGCCGTGCCGCCGCTGCACCGGCACAACCAGGCCGGCTGGTACGACCGGGGGCCGACGCCGGGGCAGTTCGGGCCGGCGATCATCGTCGGGCACGCGGACACCCGCGACGGGCCGTCGGTCTTCCACGGCCTGGCCGACATCGAGCCGGGCGCGACCGTGGAGGTGACCCGGCGGGACCGGGCGGTCGCGGTGTTCGAGGTCAACTCGGTCGAGCACTTCGACAAGGAAGCGCTTCCGGTCGAGCGGGTGTACGGCGACTACGCCCGGCCCGGCCTTCGGTTGATCACCTGCGGCGGTCGGTGGCTCGGCGACGGCATCGGGTACGCGGACAACATCGTGGTGTTCGCCTCCCTGATCGAGGTGCGCGACACCTGAGCGGCCAGCAGCCGTCGACCGACCGGGTAGGACGGCGTGGCGTGGCGGTGAACCGTTGCCGCGCCGCTGCCGTACCTCACCACGTCACCGCCGAGACTCCGCTCGCGTACCGGTTCGACTCCGCGTCGGAGCTCTGGGCTTGGTGACCGCCGTGGTGGGCGCTGGCCGGCTGTTGCCCACCCCGGTCGCACCCGGGGCGGCTCGTGCGGGACGAGCCTCCACTACTCGCCGGCCGCCCCGGGGTGTCCCGCCGTCGGCGAAGGCGGAAAGATGAGCAGCACACCAGCAGCACCGAGGAGGAATCATGAGCCAGACGGCGCAGATCGGGGTCACCGGTCTGGGGGTGATGGGCCGCAACCTGGCACGCAACCTGGCGCGGCACGGCCACGTGGTGGCGGTCCACAACCGGTCCATCGGGCGTACCAAGGAAATGATGGCCGAGTTCGGCCACGAGGGCAGCTTCCTGCCGGCGGAGAGTTCGGCGGAGTTCGTGGCGTCGCTGGAGCGCCCTCGTCGCGTGGTCATCATGGTCAACGCGGGTGCCGCGACCGATGCCGTGATCAACGAGTTCGCGCCTCTGCTGGAGCCGGACGACATGATCATCGACGGCGGCAACGCGCACTTCCTGGACACCCGCCGGCGGGAAGCCGAACTCCGCGAGCGTGGCCTGCACTTCGTCGGCACCGGAGTCTCCGGCGGTGAGGAAGGCGCCCTGCTCGGGCCAAGCATCATGCCGGGCGGGTCGGAGGAGTCGTACGCGGCTCTCGGCCCGCTGCTGGAGGACATCTCCGCCAAGGTCGACGGCGCGCCGTGCTGTGTGCGGATCGGTCCGGACGGCGCCGGCCACTTCGTCAAGATGGTGCACAACGGCATCGAGTACGCCGACATGCAGCTGATCGGGGAGGCGTACGACCTGCTGCGCCGCGCCGGCGGGCTGACCCCGGCGCAGATCGCCGACGTGTTCCGCAGCTGGAACTCCGGCCGGCTCTCGTCGTACCTGATCGAGATCACCGCCGAGGTGCTGGGCCACACCGACGCCACCACCGGCAAGCCGTTCGTCGACGTGGTGCTCGACCGGGCCGGCCAGAAGGGCACCGGCCGGTGGACCGTGCAGGGGGCACTCGACCTCGGCGTGCCGGTCAGCGGCATCTCCGAGGCGGTGTTCGCCCGTGCGTTGTCCGGCCACGCCGACATCCGGGCCGCCGCCGCCAACCTGCCCGGGCCGGTGGAGAGCTGGTCCGGCTCGGCCGACGAGCTGATCGCCGACGTGGAGCAGGCGCTGTACGCGTCGAAGATCGTCGCGTACGCGCAGGGTTTCCACCAGATCCAGGCCGGCAGTGCCGAGTACGACTGGAACATCGACCTCGGTGCGGTGGCGCGAATCTGGCGTGGTGGCTGCATCATCCGGGCCGCGTTCCTGGACAAGATCCGGGCCGCGTACGCCGAGGCGCCGCAGTTGCCGACGCTGCTGACCGACGGCTACTTCGCCGAGGCGTTGGCCGGTGCCCAGCAGGGCTGGCGCCGGGTGGTCGCCACCTCCGCGCAGCTCGGCGTGCCGGCACCCGGATTCGCCTCCGCGTTGGCCTACTACGACGGGCTGCGCGCGCCGCGACTGCCGGCCGCGCTCATCCAGGGTCAGCGGGACTTCTTCGGCGCGCACACCTACCGCCGGGTCGACGCCGAGGGCAGCTTCCACGTGCTGTGGGCCGGTGACCGCAGGGAGGTCGCGTCCAGCTGATCGCGTTGGTCGGCAGATCGCCGGGTGCCCCTCGTGTGAGGGGCACCCGGCGATCTGCCGCAGACGGGCCCGGAGCTCAGTCCAGGTCGACGACGACCGGGGCGTGGTCGGACGGGCCTGGGCCCTTGCGGGCGTCGCGGTCCACGTACGCCGCCCGGACCCGGCGGTCGACGGCGGCGCTGGCGTAGACGAGATCGATCCGCATGCCCTTGTTCTTGGGGAACATGCCGGCCCGGTAGTCCCAGTAGGTGTACGGGTGCGGCCCCTTCATCGGCTGCGGCACCACGTCGACCAGGCCGAGCGCGAGCAGCTCGGCCAGCGCGGCCCGTTCGTCCAGGGTGACGTGGGTGGAGCCGGCGAACACGGCCGGGTCCCAGACGTCGGCGTCGGTCGGTGCGACGTTGAAGTCGCCGCATACCAGGAGCTCCGGGGCGGACTCGGCGGCCAGGGCGTCGCGCAGCCGGGCCAGCCACGCCAACTTGTACGGGTAGTGCGCGGAGTCGAGGCTGCGCCCGTTCGGCACGTACACCGACCAGATTCGGACCCCGGCGCAGGTCGCCGAGATGGCCCGGGTCTCCGGCAGCGGGAAGCCCGGTTCGTTGTCGAAGCCGGCGCGTACGTCGTCGAGGCCGACCCGGGAGAGCACCGCGACGCCGTTCCACCGGCCGTCGCCGTGCGCCGCTACCGCGTAGCCGAACTCGCCGACCTCAGCGCTCGGGAACGCGGCCGCCGTGCATTTGATCTCCTGCAGGCAGACCACGTCCGGGGTGGTGTCGGCCAGCCAGTCGAGTAGCCGGGGGAGCCGGGCCTTGACCGAGTTGACGTTCCAGGTGGCGATCCGCACCCGGTCAGGGTCCCACAACGCCGACCAGGGTCGACGGCTCGGCCGGGGCCGGGCAGGGTCGGCGGGTCGCTCAGCCGGGGCCGGGCAGGGTCGGCGGGTCGCTCAGCCGGGGCCGGGCAGGTCGCCGGGGCGGGTCTGCTCGGCGAGGAACCGTTCCAGCTCGGCACCGAGTTCGTCGGCGGTGGGCAGCGGCCCGCGTGCCTCGGCGAGCAGGTTGGGGTTGCCGCGGCCGCGGGCGAACGTGTCGTACTGCTCCTCCAGCGCGCTGACCAGCGAGACGGCCTCCTCTGTCTGGGCCACCTGCCGGTCGATGTCCTCGCGGACCGATTCCGCCGCGCTGTGTAGTTGCTCGGTGGGCAGCAGGAGCCCGGTGGTGCGGGAAACGGAGTTGAGCAGCATCTCGGTGGCGGCAGGGTACTCAGCCTGGGCCACGTAGTGCGGCACGTGTGCGGCGAACCCGACGGCGTCGTTGCCCTGCTGGCCGAGGCGGTACTCCAGCAGGTGGCCGGCGCTGCCGGGGACCTGCACGCGTTGCAGCCAGGGCTCGTAGCCGTTGATGAGCTCGCGGCGGCTGGCGTGTGCGGTGATCCCGGTCGGCCGGGTGTGTGGAACGGCCATCGGGATGGCGTTCAGCCCGATGGTCATCCCGACGTCGAGACGGCCGATCACCGCGCTCACGGCGGCGGTGAACCGCTCCCACTGCAGGTCCGGCTCGGGCCCACCGAGGAGCAGGAAGGGAGTGCCGGCGTCGTCGCGCATCAGGTGGATTTCGAGCCGGGGTTCCTCGTAGTGCTCCCAGTGGTCCTCGACGAACAGCATGACCGGTCGGCGTGACCGGTAGTCGAGCAGCTGGTCGACGTCGAAGGTCGCCACCACCTCGTGTTCGAGGGAGGCGAGCAGGTGTTCGCGGGCGAGTCGGGTCGCGTTGCCGGCGTCGACGAATCCGGTCATCGCCTGGATGAGCACCGGCTGGCCGAGCTCGGGAACCTCATCGACGACGTCGTAGAGCTCGTGTGGGTCGAGCACCGGACGCAACCTCCTTACAAGAAACGGTACGGCGTGGGACAGCGTCCCTGTTTGCGGCAACGCTAGCCCCATGCCCCCGCATTCCGGTTCCCGGGCACGGATCCATCTCCACCCCATAGTGACTCAGAGTCAGCAGATGACTGCACAGAGTCAATGGGTTGCCGGGGTGCCAGTCGTCCGGGGGATGGGGTGTTCGGTGGATCGGCTGGCGGGCTTCGTCGAATGGGGGACCGGAGCGGGGGCGCCCATCGGTGCCCGGATTTCGCGAGGTAATCGCCTTCGGCCAACCATTGCCAGCTACATTACCGATATTTGTCATTTATCCGCATGTTCCGGCGAAGTCGACACCCCTCCGAGCCTGACCGATTACTGGGCTCCACAATGTGGTCCCCATCACAAAATCACTCTAGGTGATCGCGCATTGGCCTGCCTAGCCTCGTCGAATGCCTGATGACCACACCACAAGGAACGAGGACGCCACCCTGGATCGCGATAGCCGTTCGGTTGATGTCGCCTCCGACACCACGCCAACCGGTGCGACCCAGGCCACCGCCGGGTGGGGACGGCTTCGCGACCGGCTACCCGCTTCCTGGTACCCCGTACCTGCCCGTGGAACCATGACGGCCCTGGGCGCGACCCTGCGTAATCGCCCGGGGGCCCGCCTCGGGCTCGCCTTCGCCGTCGTCTGTGCCCTCGGCGTCGTGGCCGCCGTCGAGTCGACCGAGGGCTCCACCGCCGTCGGCAGCGCGAATCCGCCAGCTCAGGCGGACCTGCTCCGGCGGGCCGACGCGCTCGACGGTGCCTCCCGCGCCGAGCGCGCCGACCCGACCGCCGCCCAACCCGACCCGACCGCCGCCCAACCCGACCCGACCGCCACCGGGTCCGCGGCCGCCGTCGACCCGGACGTGGCCGAGGAGCCGGCCACTCCCACCGAAGAGCCGGCGCCCATCATCGAGCCGGTGGCCGGAATGTCCCAGGTGCAGATGGACAACGCCACGATGATCGTCGACGCCGGTCTGACCCTGCAGATGCCCCGCGAGGCGATGGTGATCGCGGTGGCCACCGCGATGCAGGAGTCCACCCTGCTCAACCGGGCCAGCGAGGTGCTGCCGGAATCCAAGAACTTCCCGCACCAGGGCACCGGCTGGGACCACGACTCGGTCGGGCTGTTCCAGCAACGGACCAGCACCGGCTGGGGCGCGGTCGCCGACCTGATGGACCCCACCTACTCGGCGACCCAGTTCTACCTGGCCCTGCAACGGGTGCCCGGCTGGGAACAACTGCGGCTGGCCGAGGCTGCTCAGGCCGTGCAGGTCTCTGCCTACCCGGAGCACTACGCCAAGCACGAGTCAGCCGCCGATGCCGTGGTCACCGAGATCCTGGCGGCCCGCTGACCGCCGGTCCCACCGCGCCGACCGCCGTCGGCGGCCTGGTCACCCGGCCAGGCCGCTGGCGGCGTACGCCAACTCGGCCAACATGTCCTGCCCGCCCGCGTCCGGGTGGAAATAGTCCAACGGGTTCAACTGATCCAGGGTGAACTCGGTGCCGTACACGGCGCCGTCGTCGTACCGGCAGCGGTTGCCGTACGCCCGACAGGCGTCGGCCAACTCGGCGTTGTACGCCACCACCCGCTCGCGCACCGACGAACGCCGCTGCGCCGCCGCCGGATCGGTCGATCCCGCGTCGGCCAGCATCGAGGGGCACACCCCCCGGTCCCAGACCCGCACCACCCGTTGCTCGTCGTGGCCCAACTCCCAGAGCCGGTAGAGGTCGGGAATGCTCAGGACGAGGATCTCCGCTTGCGGCAGCCCGTCGCGTAGCACCCACAGCGCCCGGTCGACGTCGTCGCGGAACGTGGCCACCGGGGTCATCTCCTGTGGCGTCGCCCGACAGGCGTCGTTGGCGCCGACCAGGACCGTCACGTACGCCGCTGAGACGTCGACCGCCGACGCCGCCTGGTCGGCCAGTGCCGCCGCTCGGGCACCGGGCACGGCGAAGTTGTGTCCCTGTCCGCTCATCGCCTCGTTGACGTCGGAGATCCGCCGGTACAGGCTCTCCACCCGGAAACCATCTCCTGTGGACCACGAGTTGCGATGGCAGGTGGTCAGCACGAGGCAGGAGCCGTATCCGGCGGTGATCGAGTCGCCCAGCGCCGCCATCGACGACGGCAGGTCGCCGGTCGGCGGTGCCGGCGGCGACGTCCCGCCGGGTGGGTCGCCACCCTCGCCGGCCTCGCAGGCAAGGGCCACCAACGCGCAGATCGCGGCGGCACCGGCCATCCATCGTCGAGCCATCACACCTCCTCGGTGGCATCGAGTGACTACTGGATGACTATATGTTCTGGGGTGGACGCGGCGGCAGACCTCGGGTCACCTCGGCCGTGAGCTCCGCCAGGAAATCCGGCAAGGTGCGGCCCGGCCGCCAACCGCAGGCGTACGTCCGGGACAGGTCCAGCACCGTCGGATACGCCAGCTGCTCCACCGCGTACCGGGTCAACCGGCCGGTGCCCGGCACGCCGAGCCGGGCGGCCACCCCGGCCACCGCCGCCGCGCCCACCGCCACCGGCACCGGCACCCGTAGCGGCCGGGCCGGTCGGCCCAGCGCCGCCAACACCCCGGTGACCACCGCGTCCCGCGAGTACGGCGTCGCGTCCGCGACGTTGTACGGCCCCGCCGGCCAGTCGAGCGCCGCCAGACAGGCGTCGGCCAGGTTCTCCACCGCCGTCATACTCATCGTCACGTCGGCGCCGGGCAGCGGCACCCGCCCCCGCCGGACGGCCGCCAGCAGCCGGGGCAGCAGCTGCCGGTCCCCGGCCCCGTACACCGCCCGTGGCCGCAGCACCACCGCGCCGCCGGCCAACGCCAGCCGCTCCCCGGCGGCCTTGGTCCGCCCGTACACCGTGCGTTGACGGTCGGTCGGGTGGTCCTCGCGGACCGGCGTCGGCCCACCGCCCGGTCGGTAGACGCTGGCAGTGCTCACCCAGACCACCGGCCGGTCGGCCGCCGCCGTGAGCAGCCGGACCGTGCCGGCGACGTTCACCGCGTGGTACGCCGCCTCCGCCGCCGGTGCGGGCGCCGGGTCGCCGACCGCCGCCGCCAGGTGCAGCACCGCGTCGACGCCCCGCAGGTCGGGCAGCTCCCGGCCGGCGTCCCACGGCACGTGCCGCCCGATCGGCCCGGGCCGGCGACCTACCGACACGACCGCGGCGCCCGC